>JAJYGY010000014.1 GCA_021790555.1 bacterium | reverse complement strand
GGGGCGGGCCGTGTTCATCGGGGCCTACACCAGCGCCCAGATCGTCACGACCTCGTCGCCCTCGATCCGGTCCATGGATATCCGCCTTTTGGGCAACGCCATCCTTTGGGTTCTGGGGGGGAGCCAGCCCTCGTCAGCGGCGGGGAGTTGAGGGGGATCAAAATTCTGTCCGCGAAAATACTCTTTTTGATAAAAAAGTATCAATTTATGTAAAATATTTCCGTTGATTCCACCCCGCGATTTGAAAATAATTGCCATGGGAGGCGCGGTGGATCTGGAAGGCGGTCCTTGCGGCCGCCCGGCCCCGGCCCTGATGAACCGGATTTTGCGGAGGATCGCATGGCGGAAGACCTTTTGCGGCAGCAGCCCAGGATTTCGCCCCCCCTGGACCCGGCTTTCCGGCCGGCTTTTCTGGGCAACCGGGCCTTCCGGCGCGCCGTGAAGGACAGCGGCAGGGCCGTGGAGCTCCGCATGGCCCTGGAGCGCGACAACGGCCAGGTGGCCGTGCACCGGACCGAGGTCCTGGACCCTTCGCATCCCCAGGCGGCCCTCAACCTGGAATACGCCGAGCGCCTGGCCAAGTTCCTGCTCTGGCAGAAGGGCGGATGGAAGCTTACCCTGGACGGCCCCGCGGAGGTGGCGGGCCACCTGAGGCGGGCCTACGCCCCGGGGGGGAGCCGGTCCTTCGACGCCGGCTTCCTGGCCCAGATCTACGAAAAGCCCTCCTTCGTGGTGGAGGAGGCGGCCGGGAGTTTTCCTGCCGAGAACGAGAAGCCCGCCCCGGTGGGGGGGCACCTCAAGGGCTGCCGCATCGGCTTCGACGCCGGAGGCAGCGACCGCAAGGTGGCGGCCGTGGTGGACGGCAAGGAGGTCTTCTCCTGCGAGGTCGTCTGGGAGCCCAAGGTGAAGTCCGACCCCCAGTACCATTTCGACGGGATCGACGACTCCATCCGGCGCGCCATGGAGCACCTGCCCCGGCTGGACGCCATCGGCGTCAGCTCGGCGGGGGTCTACGTGCGCAACCGGACCATGGTCGCCTCGCTGTTCCGCAAGGTTCCGGCCGACCTCTTCGACAAGCGCATCAAGAACATCTACCTGGACGTGGCGCGCAAGTGGGGCGGCGTGCCCATCGAGGTGGCCAACGACGGCGACGTCACCGCGCTGGCCGGGGCCATGGAACTGAAGGACCACCCCGTGCTGGGCCTGGCCATGGGCACCAGCGAGGCGGCCGGATACGTCAACCGCGACGGGTTCATCACCGGCTGGCTCAACGAGCTGGCCTTCGCCCCGGTGGATTTCTCCCTTGAGGCTCCCCTGGATTCCGAGTGGTCCGGGGACCGGGGAACCGGCGTGAATTATTTTTCGCAGGACGCGGTCATCCGCCTGGCCCCGGCGGCGGGGATCCGGCTCAAGGATCCGGCCACGCCCGGGGAGAAGCTGAAGGAGGTGCAGGCCCTGCTCAAGGACGGGGATCCCCGTCCCCGGGCCATCTTCGAGAGCATCGGGGTTTACCTGGGCTACGGCCTGCTGCACTATTCGGACTACTACGACCTGAAGCACGTGCTCATCCTGGGAAGGGTGACCTCGGGCGAGGGCGGCAACCTGATCCTCCAGAAGGCCGGCGAGGTGCTGCGCGCCGAGGAGCCCGGCCTGGCCGCCCGCCTGAAGGTGGTGCTGCCGGACGAGGCCAGCCGACGGGTGGGCCAGGCCATCGCCGCGGCCAGCCTTCCCAAGGCCTGAAGGAGGGGGACATGAAATTTTCACGGACGGAATCCGAGGTCTACGTGCCGGACGGCGCGGAGGCGGGCAAGGCGCTTGGGCGCACCACCCACCTGGGCATCGCCGCCCACCAGGACGACCTTGAGATCATGGCGGCCGAGGGCATTTTGGAATGCTTCGCCCGGACGGACAAATGGTTCACCGGCGTGACGGTGACCAACGGCAGCGGCAGCGCCCGGGATTTCGACTACAAGGACTACAGCGACCAGGCCATGATGGAGGTGCGCCGGCTGGAGCAGAAGAAGGCCGCCTTCGTAGGTGAGTTCGGCGCCCACGTGTTCCTGCACCATCCCAGCTCGGCGGTGAAGAAGGCCGGCGACCCGGACGTGGCCGCCGACCTGGCGGCCCTCCTGGAGGCGGCCCGGCCGGAGGTCCTCTACACCCACAACCTGGCCGACAAGCACGACACCCACGTGGCCGTGGCCCTGCGGGTGCTGGCGGCCTGCCGGGCCCTGCCGCCGGAGAAGCGCCCGGGCAGGGTGGTGGGCTGCGAGGTGTGGAGGGATCTGGACTGGCTGTGCGACGCCGACAAGGTGGCCATGGCCGTGGACGGGCACGAAAACCTCCAGGCGGCCCTGATGGGGGTCTTCGATTCGCAGATCTGCGGGGGCAAGCGCTACGACCTGGCCACGGCCGGCCGGCGCCGGGCCCACGCCACTTATTTCGAGAGCCACGGCACGGACCGCCACCAGCTTTTGGTGTGGGGCATGGACCTGACGCCGCTGGTGAAGGACCCCGGCCTGGACCCGGAGGCCTATGTGCGGGCCTACATCCAGCGCTTCGCCGGGGAAGTGGGGGCGAGGATTCGGGGTTTGAGCGCCGGGGCCTGAGGCCCCCTGTTGTCGCCTTCCGGCGCGCCTTTTTTTCGCGGGGGATGGATGTCCGACGTGATGCGGGAAGAGATTCTCCAGCAGCCTGGCGCCTGCGCCGGCCTGCTGGAGCGTGAATCCAGGAACCTGAGGCCCTTCGTGCGCTCCCTGGCGGCCAGGCCCCCCGTGGCCGTGGTGATCGCGGCCCGGGGATCCTCGGACCACGCCGCGGTGTACGCCCGCTACCTGCTGGAGGCGGTGACCGGCCTGCCCGTGGCCCTGGCCGCGCCCTCCCTGCTGACGGTCTACAAGGCCCGGCCCCGCCTGAAAAACACCCTGGTGATCGGCGTGTCCCAGTCCGGCCAGGGCCCCGACATCTGCGCGGTGGTCAGGGAGGCCGCCCGCCAGGGCGCCGCCACCCTGGCCCTCACCAACGACCCCTCCTCGCCGCTGGCGCGGGCGTCCCGCCAGGTGATCGCCCTGGGGGCCGGCACGGAGCAGGCCGTGGCCGCCACCAAGACCTACACCACCGAGGTCGCCGGGCTGGCCCTGCTGGGGGCCCTGTGGTCGGGAAAACCGGCGCTGCTGAAGCAGCTGATGGCCCTGCCGCCCCTGATGGCGCGGGTGCTGGAGATGACCCGCGAGGGGGCCGAGGCCACGGCGGCCGGGCTGAAGCGCCTGAACGACTGCGTGGTGCTGGGCAGGGGATTCCAGCTCGGCACGGCCCACGAGATGGCCCTGAAGATGAAGGAGTGCGCCGGGGTTCCGGCCCTTTCCTATTCCACCGCCGACTTCCAGCACGGGCCCGTCTCCCTGGCCAGGAACGGGTACCCCGTGTTCCTGGTTGCGGCGCCCGGGGCCATGAGCGCGGACAGCGACTTCACGGTGAAGGACATGCTCCAGCGCGGGGCCAGCGTCCACCGGGTGGGCCTGCGGGAATCGGGCTCCTCGGGCCGCTCCTCGGGGCCGCGCTTCTCCCAGGCCATGACCGCCCGGCTGGCGGGCTGTCCGGAGGTCTTTTCACCCCTGCTGACGATCCTGCCGGGACAGTGGTTCGCCTACTTCCTGGCCCTGGCCAAGGGAAAGAATCCGGCCAAGCCGGTGGGGCTGAAGAAAGTCACCAAGACCAAGTAGGAATCCGGGGCGGCCGCCAGGCCGCCCTTTTCATTTTGTTCTTCCCTCCGGAATTCCACGCCTTTTCCCGATTTTCCCGAAATTATGACCGAAGTCATACAGGACGCGCCCCGGATTTGGCAAATTGGGTCCTGATGTTTGACGCCTTGCAGGGCGGGCCCGGGGGCTTTCCGGCCTCCGCGGGCGAAGCCTTGCGTACGGGCGGCCGCCGGCGCTTCCATCAGCAGGGGAGGGGCCATGAGGATAGGCTTGATCGGATTTGTGGACTGCGCCCACCGCCTGGAAGGGGCAGGGATCTGCGAAAGGCCCCACGGGCACACCTACCGAGTGGAGGCGGTCCTGGAAGCCACCCTGGGCCGGGATACGGACCTGGAGGCCCTTCGCCGGCGCTTCATCCGCGGCCTGGACCAGCTGGACCATTCGGACCTGAACGACCGGATGCCCTATCCCAGCTGCGAGAATTTCTGCTCCCTGCTTTTCGGGGTGCTGAAGGCGGATTTCCCGGGCCTGGCCCGCCTGAAGGTCTGGGAGGGCGAGGGGAAGTGGGCCGAAGTCCGGGTGGACGACCCCTTCCCGACCTATCCCGCCTGGCAGTCCCCTTCCACCGCTCGGAAATCCTCATGATCAACGTCACCCGGCTTTTCTTCGGCAAGGAATCCTTGAGCGACGGGCTGCGCTACGGGCGGGCCCGGGTGGATTTCAGGAACAGGAAGCCCGTGGTGGTCTGGACCACCACCCGGCGCTGCAACCTGCAATGCCGGCACTGCTACACCGGCTCGGAGGACATGGCCTACCAGGGCGAGCTTTCCACCCGCGAGGGATTCGAACTGCTGGCGGACCTGGCGGCCTTCCAGGTCCCGGCCCTGCTGATGTCCGGGGGAGAGCCCCTGACCCGGCCGGATTTCTTCGAGCTGCTGGGAGAGGCGGGCAGGCTGGGCCTGAGGGTCACCCTTTCGACCAACGGCACCCTGATCGACGACGCCACGGCGGAAAGGCTGAAGAAGGGAGGCCTGACCTACGCGGGCATTTCCCTGGACGGCAGGCCCGAGGTCCACGACGCCTTCCGGGGCGTGGCCGGGGCCTACCAGGCCTCCATCCGGGGCATCCGCGCCTGCCGCAGGGCGGGGCTGAAGGTGGGCCTGAGGCTGACCCTGACCAAGCACACCGAAAGCGAACTGGACTGGCTCTTCGACGTCATCGACCAGGAGGGCATCGAAAGGGTGTGCTTCTACCACCTGGTCTATTCGGGACGCGGCCGCCAGCTGCAAAGCCAGGACCTGGAGCCGGCCCGGATCCGCCAGGCCCTGGAGGGCATCCTGCGCAGGACCGGCGAAAGGGTGGCGCGGGGGCGCGGCCTGGAGGTCCTCACCGTGGACCAGTCCGCGGACGGGCCCTTCCTGGCCCTGAAACTGATGGAAAGCGACCCGCAACGCGCCGCGCAACTGCTGGCCCTGCTGGCCGGCAACGGGGGCGGGGCGGCCGGATCCGGGGTGGGCATCGCCAACATCGACCCGCGGGGAGGCGTGCATCCGGACCAGTTCTGGCAGGCCGACCTTGGCAACGTGCGCCAAAAGCCCTTTTCAAGCCTGTGGACCGATCCCGACAGCGCGCTGCTGGCCCAGCTTCGCGACCGCCTGCCCCTGCTGAAGGGGCGTTGCGCCACCTGCCGCTTCCGGGCCGAATGCGGGGGCAGCTTCCGCGCCCGGGCCCTGGCCGCCTTCGGCGATCCCTGGGCCGAGGATCCGGCCTGCTACCTCACCGACGGGGAGAGGGGGCTGGTGGCCGCCCGGGGAGGTGCCGCGTGAGCCCGGCCCTGGTGGAGCGCACGGTCCAGGCGGCGGCCGGAAAATCCCTCAGGGCAGGGGAGGACGAGGCCCTCATCCTCCTGGGGCACGGTGTGCGCTCACGGGAGCGCAAGGGATCCCTGGGGCAGGCCCGCGACTGGCTTCAGGACAGCCTGCACCTGGAGATGCCGGTGGTGACGGCCTACCTGGGTCTTGAAAAACCCGGCCTGGCCGAACAGGTGAAGCGGCTGAAGGCCAGGGGGGTGGAGCGGGTCCTGGTGCTGCCCATGCTCCTGACCGAAGGCACGCACTACCGGCGCGACCTGCCCAAGGCCCTGGCCGAGGCCCGCAGGGCCTGTCCCGGGGTCGAGTTGAAGGTGGCCGCCCACCTGGGCGCGGACCGGGCCCTGGCCGACCTGGCCCTGCTCCGGGTGCGCCAGGCCCAGCAGGCCTGGATGAGCGTGTGCGGCCAGGGCGGGTTTTAGGCCCGCTCCATTCCCGAAAGCGGGCCGGGCGCGGCACGCGATTATGACAGGAGTCATGTAAACCCGGGCGGGACGCGGGCACAATGGCGCCGTGACGGAGAGGCGGCAGGAGGCAATGTCAGGGAAGAGGGGGCGCGTGGCCGGGCCCCCATCAACCGGCTGGACCAGCTCAAGGCGCCCCGGGGAACGAAGGAGGGGGCGGACCCAAGACGTCAGCCACATCAAGGAGACGCGGCAATGAGCGAAAAGACTTTCAGGGCCATGGACGGCAACGAGGCGGTGGCGCACGTGGCCTACCGCACCAACGAGGTGATGACCATCTATCCCATCACCCCCTCGTCGACCATGGCGGAATACTGCGACGAATGGGAGGCGGGCGGCCTGAAAAATATCTGGGAATCGGTGCCCAAGGTCTTCGAGATGCAGAGCGAGGGCGGGGCGGCCGGGGCCCTGCACGGCTCCCTGCAGGGCGGCGCGCTCACCACCACCTTCACGGCCTCGCAGGGCCTGTTGCTGATGATCCCCAACATGTACAAGATCGCCGGGGAACTGACCAGCACGGTCTTCCACGTCTCCGCCCGCACCCTGGCCACCCACGCGCTTTCCATCTTCGGCGACCACAGCGACGTGATGGCGTGCCGCCAGACCGGCTTCGCCATGCTCAGCTCGGCCTCGGTGCAGGAGGCCATGGACATGGCCCTCATCGCCCAGGCCGCCACGTTGGAGTCGCGGGTGCCCTTCCTGCATTTCTTCGACGGCTTCCGCACCTCGCACGAGGTCTCCAAGATCGAGGTCATCCCCGACGAACAGATCCGCGCGATGATCGACGACGAGCTGGTTTCCCAGCACCGCCGCAGGGCCCTCAACCCCGACGACCCCAAGCTGCGCGGCAGTTCCCAGAACCCCGACGTCTTCTTCCAGATGCAGGAACGCCGCAACCCCTATTACGCCGCCTGCCCCGACGTGGTGGCCCGGGTGATGGAGAAGTTCAAGAAGGTGGTGGGCCGCGAGTACAAGATCTTCCAGTATTACGGCGCCCCCGACGCCGAGCGCGTGGTGATGCTGATGGGCTCGGGCTGCGAGGTGGCGCAGGAGGTCTGCGACGCCCTGGTGGCCCGGGGCGAGAAGGTGGGCGTGCTGAAGGCGCGCCTGTTCCTGCCCTTCGATTCCAGGCGCCTGATGGAGGCGCTCCCGGCCACCACCAGGTCCCTGTCCGTGCTGGACCGCTGCCGCGAGCACGGCGCGGCGGGCGAACCGCTCTACCTCAACGCCCTGGCAGGCCTTTCCGAGGGCCTGGCGGCCGGGCAGGGAAGCCTCAAGGCCATGCCCCGGGTGCTGAGCGGGCGCTACGGCCTGGCTTCCAAGGATTTCACGCCGGGGCAGGTGAAGGCCGTCTTCGACAACATGGCCTCGGCCTCCCCCAAGAACCACTTTTCCGTCGGCATCCGCGACGACGTCAGCCATTCCAGCCTGGACGTGGACGAATCCTTCGCCACCCAGCCCCAGGGTCTGTTTTCCGGGCTGTTCTTCGGGCTGGGGTCGGACGGCACCGTGGGGGCCAACAAGAACACCATCAAGATCATCGGCGAGGAGACCGACAACTACGCCCAGGGCTATTTCGTCTACGATTCCAAGAAGGCGGGCGTGGTCACCACCAGCCACCTGCGCTTCGGCAAGTCGCCCATCCATTCCATCTACCTGGTCAACCGGGCCAATTTCGTGGCCTGCCACCAGCCCGTGTTCCTGGAACGCTACGACATGGGCAAGTTCCTGGCCGAGGGCGGCGTGTTCCTGCTGAACTCGCCGCAGCCCACGGAAAAGGTGTGGGATTCGCTCCCCCACAGGCTGCAGGAGCAGATGGCGGGGCGCAAGGCGCGCCTTTACGCCATCGACGCCAACGCCGTGGCCAAGGCCACCGGCATGGGGAGCCGCATCAACACCATCATGCAGACCTGCTTTTTCGCCGTCAGCGGGGTGCTGCCCCGCGAGCAGGCCATCGCGGCCATCAAGAAGGCCATCAAGAAGACCTACGGCAGGAAGGGCGAGGACGTGGTGAAGAAGAACATCCAGGCCGTGGACCACACCCTGGAGCACCTGCATGAAATTCCGGTTCCCGCCCGGGCGGGTTCCGGCTGGGACGTGCCCTGGCCCTTCCCCAAGGAAAGCGGGGATTTCGTCGGCAAGGTGCTGGGAACCATCTACGCCTACGAAGGCGACAGCCTGCCGGTCTCGGCCTTCCCGGCGGACGGCACCTTCCCCACCGGAACCTCCCAGTGGGAAAAGCGAAACCTGGCCCGGGAGATCCCGGTGTGGAATCCCAGCCTCTGCATCCAGTGCGGGCGCTGCGTGGCGGTCTGCCCCCACGCCGCCATCCGCGCCAAGGTGGCTCCGCCCGAGGCGCTGAAGGACGCCCCGGCGACGCTGAAGTCCGTGGCCGGCATGGACGCCGAGTTCAAGTCCCAGAAGTACCTGCTGCAGGTCGCGCCCGAGGACTGCACCGGATGCAGCCTGTGCGTGGATTCCTGCCCGGCCAAGGACAAGGCCGACCCCTCGCGCCGCGCCATCAACATGGAGGAACAGGCGCCGCTGCGGGCCGCCGAGAAGGAGAACTACCGCTTCTTCCTGGACCTTCCCGAAGCCGACCGGTCGAAGATCAAGACCGGGCTGGTGCGGCAGGCCACCCTGATGCAGCCCCTTTTCGAGTATTCCGGGGCCTGCGAGGGCTGCGGGGAGACGCCCTACATCAGCATGATCTCGCGGCTCTTCGGCGACCGCATGATCGTGGCCAACGCCACGGGATGCTCCTCCATCTACGGCGGCAACCTTCCCACCACGCCCTGGACGAAGAACCGGGAGGGGCGGGGGCCTTCCTGGGCCAACTCCCTGTTCGAGGACAACGCCGAGTTCGGCCTGGGCGTGCGGCTGGCGGCGGACATGCAGCTCGACCTCACCCACCTGCTTCTGCACAAGCTGGCGGCCCAGCTGGGCGGGGACCTGGTCGACGCGCTCATCCAGGCGCCCCAGAAGACCGAGGCCGACATCCTTGCCCAGCGCGAGAGGGTTCGGGCGCTGAAGGAGAAGCTGAGGGGCCTGGCCTCCCCGGAGGCCAGGCGCCTGCTGGACCTGGCGGACAACCTGGTCAAGCGCAGCGTCTGGATCGTGGGCGGCGACGGCTGGGCCTACGACATCGGCTACGGCGGCCTGGACCACGTGCTGGCCTCGGGGCGGAACGTCAACGTGCTGGTGCTGGACACCGAGGTCTATTCCAACACCGGGGGACAGGCCTCCAAATCCACGCCCTACGGGGCGGTGGCCAAGTTCGCCGCCGGCGGCAAGGCCGGGGGCAAGAAGGACCTGGGCATGATGGCCATGTCCTACGGCAACGTGTACGTGGCCAAGGTGGCCCTGGGCGCGAGCGACGGCCAGGCGGTGAAGGCCCTGCTGGAGGCCGAGGCCTACGACGGACCCTCCATCGTCATCGCCTACAGCCACTGCATCGCCCACGGCATCGAGATGCGCAACGGCCTGCAGGAACAGAAAAAGGCCGTCGATTCCGGGCACTGGCTGCTCTACCGCTACAATCCCGGGCTCCTGGCCGAGGGCAAGAACCCCCTGCAGCTGGACTCCAAGGAACCCAAGCTGCCGCTGGAAAACTACCTGTACGGCGAGAACCGCTACAAGATGCTGACCCAGACCAAGCCCGAGGTTGCCAAGGAACTGCTGGAAAAGGCCCGGAAGTCCGTGGCCTTCCAGTACCAGTACTACAAGTACCTGGCGGGACGCCCCGGGGCCTCCCCGGTGCCTGAGGCCCCGCCCGCGGCTCCTGCCGCCCCGGCGGCCAAGTAGGCCGGCCTTCACCTTCCCTTGGGGGACGCGATGGCGGACCTTTCCACAACCTACCTGGGCCTCAGGCTTTCCAGCCCGCTGGTTCCTTCGGCCTCGCCCCTGGCCCGCGAGGTCGACAACCTGAAACGGATGGAGGACAACCGGGCCGGGGCGGTCGTCCTGCATTCGTTGTTTGAAGAGGAGATCCTGGCGGACCGGGACGAGCTGGAGAGCACGGTCGAGGCCCGCGCGGAAAGCGGGGCCGAGGCGGTGAGCTATTTTCCCGCCCTGGCCGGCCTGCGCCAGGGGCCCGAACTGTACCTGGAGCACGTGGCCAGGGCCAAGAAGGCGGTCAAAATACCGGTCATCGCCAGCCTGAACGCGGCCGAAGGCGGCGCCTGGACGGAATACGCGGCGAAAATCCAGGAGGCCGGCGCGGACGCGCTGGAACTGAACCTCTACCGGGTCGTCACGGATCCGGAACTGCCCGGACAGAGGGTGGAGGAGGCGGCCCTGGAGGTCGTGCGGTCCGTGAAGGCCCGAGTCAGGATCCCCCTGGCGGTGAAGATCACGCCCTATTACGCCAGCCTTCCCAACATGGCCCGCGGCCTGGTGCGCTCGGGCGCCCAGGCCCTGGTGCTGTTCAACCGATTCATGCAGCCCGACCTGGACGTCGAGGAAATGGATGCCCGTGGCGAGAGCGTGCTGAGCGGCCCGGAGGCCCAGCGGCTTCCGCTGCGCTGGACCGCGCTCCTTTACGGCCGCGTGGATGCCGGACTGGCCGCCTCCGGCGGGGTCTCCGAGGGGGTGGACGCGGTGAAGATGATCCTGGCCGGCGCCGACGTGGTGATGCTGTGTTCGGCCCTGTTGCGCCACGGGGTCGCCCAGCTGAAGGTGGTGGAGAAGGGCCTGGTGGACTGGATGGCCGGGCACGGATACGACTCGGTCGAATCCATGAAGGGCGTGCTCAGCCACAAGAAGGTGCCCGATCCGCAGGTGTTCGAAAGGGCCCAATACATGAAGGGCCTGATGAAGTTCCAGCCGGCGCGGGCCGTCGTCTCGGACCGGGATTTTTGAACCAGGGTTTGGGGGTTTCATGGGGAATCTGAACCGGATCTGCCAGCGGGCCCCCTATGCCGGGGACCCGCTGGCCCTGTTTTGGCGCTGGTTCGACGCCGCCCGCCGGGCCGGCGAGGACCTGCCCGAGGCCATGACACTGGCCACGGTGGGCAAGGGGGGGCTTCCTTCCGCCCGCGTGGTGCTGATGAAGGCCGTGGAAGAGGGCGAGTTCGTCTTCTACACCAACTATGAAAGCCGCAAGGGGCGCGAACTGAACGCCAACCCCGCCGCCGCCCTGGTTTTCCACTGGGGAAGCACCCGCATCCCCCGCATCGCCCTGGAAAGGCTGCGCAGCCTGGATTTTTCCTACGGCCCGCGCCAGGTGCGCGTGGAGGGAAGGGTGCGCCTGGAAGGGCCCGGCGAGTCGGACCGTTACTGGGCCAGCCGGCCCCGGGGAAGCCAGATCGGGGCATGGGCCTCGCGCCAGAGCCGGCGGCTGAAGGGCCGCGAGGAGCTGGAACGCGAGCTGGCCCTGCAGAGGGAGCGTTTCCGCGGCGTTCCGGTGCCCCGGCCGCAGCGCTGGGGGGGCTACCGTCTTCAACCCTCCCGCATCGAGTTCTGGGAAGGCCGCCAGGACCGCCTCCATGACCGCGTGCTGTACCTCCGCGGCAAATCCGGATGGAGCCGCCGGATCCTGGCCCCCTGAGACCCGTCCCCCCGCCCGGCTCCCCTCCTCTATGACGTCCATCATACCGCCCGACCGCCTTGTCCCTTATGCTTTGCCTGGAGGCTTTTCCAGGAGGAAGAATGAACCCGGTTCCACCCTTGAGGCTGGTTTTTTGGGAGACCACCCAGGCCTGCAACCTTTCCTGCCGGCATTGCCGGGCTTCTGCCAAGCCGGAGCCGGACCCGGATGAACTGAGCACCCGCGAGGCCCAGGCCATGATGGAGGGCCTGGAGGAACTGGGCAGGCCGGTGCTGGTCTTCTCCGGCGGCGAGCCGCTGATGCGCCACGACATTTTCGAGCTGGTGGAGTACGGGCGCGCCCTGGGAATTCCCATGGCCCTGGCCAGCAACGGCACCCTCATCGACGAGCCCATGGCCCGCCGCATCGCCGCCTCGGGGTTGAAGCGCGTCAGCATCAGCCTGGACGGCCCGGACGCCGCGACCCACGACGGATTCCGCCAGAGCCGCGGAGCCTTCGAGGCCAGCCTGGAGGCCATCCGCCGGCTCACCCGCCTGGGCGTGCAGGCCCAGGTGAACACCAGCGTGACCCAGCACAACGCCGGACGCCTGGCCGAAACCCTGAAGGTGGTGGAGGATTCCGGGGCGGTGGCCTGGCATCTTTTCATGCTGGTTCCGGTGGGCTGCGGGCTGGAGATCCCCGACGGGGAGAGGCTGGCGGCGCCGCAGTACGAATCCGTGCTGCGGTGGTTCGTCTCGGCCCAGGCGGGGTCGAGGCTGGAGATGAAGGCGACCTGCGCGCCCCACGTCACCCGGGTGGCGGGCCAGTTCCGGCCGGCCCAGGCCGCCGTCCATGGGCACCAGACATCCCCGCTCGGAGATCGGGGCGCCCCCACCAGGCCCACCGGGCCTGGTGGGGGCTGTTTGGCCGGGACGGGGATCTGTTTTGTGTCCCGCTTCGGGCAGGTCCAGGGATGCGGCTACCTCCCCCTGGCCGCCGGCAACGTGCGGCTGAATCCGCTACGCAA
>JAJYGY010000391.1 GCA_021790555.1 bacterium | reverse complement strand
AGCCCAGGGGAGCGCCAAAATTAGGGGATATGGAAAATATTGCAAATTATAGCGTTGTCTAAAGGGCTCAAAGGAACAGGCGAGGGTAAAAATCAAGACCCACAGCCCTGGCCTGGGAGGATCTTCGCTGCGGCGCAAAAACGACCAGACCGCCAAGCCCAGCCAGGCCAACGCAAAAAAGGGATAGGCCAATATTACCTGGTATGCGGAGTACGCCGGCCCCCAGAACCTCAAATTTCCGGGCACGGCGGCTTTGGTCTGTGCCCATAGGAAATGGACGTCCAGCATAAAACTGGCGGGATTCACCAGGTAGCCGTTCCACGTGGACAGGGCAATGGGTAACAACATCAGCGGAAGGCCCCACGCCAGGTAAGCTGTCCTTTTGCGGTGCCACGCCATGATGGGAGGAAGCAGAAAGAGCCAAAACAGCCAATAGGATGCGACCACGGCCAGGCCTGTGCTCAGGCAGAATGCCAGGAACCAGGGCCTGCTTTTGTTGCGCAGGAAGGGCAGCGCGGTGTAGAAGGAAAAAAGACTTAAGGCGGATCCCAGGTGATGGTAGAAGCCCATTTGGTCCAAGCCCACGACGAGGGGCGCGAAAGCATACGCCGCGCCGGCGCCCAATCCCAGGTAAGGTTTCTTCAGGCGTCGGCCGATGAGCATGAGCAGCAGGCAGGTAAACAATCCGGTGCAGACAGCCCAGACCCTTTGCGCCATGAGAGGGTTCAGGCCGGCTTTGATGAAGGGGACCGTGGTGAGGGAAGGCAGTATGGAGGTGGAAAGCGGGAAGAAGCAGTTTTGTTTGATGGCCCCGACGGCTGGGATCCTTCCGTTGGCAAGGCAGGCGCTCTCTTCCGCGACCATGCATTCGTCCGGGTACCAGGGCACCGAAGCCAGTCCGCGAAAACGAAAAAACGCGGCCAAGGCCAGAATCATGGCTCCGGCAAGGAAATAATGGTCTTTCAATCGATCCAGAGTTTTCATGGATTTATCCAAAGGTTCATTGGTTGAGGCAGGCATTTTTACGGACTTGGGGTTATTTGACAATGAAGAAAACTGAAGACGGAGTTCGCCCGACTAACTCACGAGTCACCGGCTTGCGGTCCTAAACTCGCCGACGTTCAGTCGTGAGTTTTGAATCCCAATGCCAGACCCTTGCGGGCTTTTTTGTTGATTGGAGGGATGGCGCCATGGAAAATCGGATTGTTTTGCGTGTCTGGGAACTGCATCTCTTGGACGGGTTGGAATGAAACGATTGCTTGTTGCCACGGCATGGGCCTGTGTTGCCTTGTTCGCCGCTGGACCGGCTTTTGCCAGCCTTGGGACCTGGAACCTGTTCTATCGCGCAGCAAAAATGGCGATGGATCGAAGGGATTATTCCCAGGCGGAAGGCTTGTACGAATCCTCCATGGACGCCTTGAAGGATGTTCCGGAACCCGGGTATCCCCAGATGGTTGCGTCCCTGGTGGGGCTTGCCGAAGCCAGGCAGGACCAAGGGGATGGTGCCGGCCTCGACGGGATATATCGTCGCTGCCTCAGCATCACCGCGCGAGCCAAGGCCCCCTACGCGGACGTCAATGGCATGTTGTACGAAGCCATGGCCCATCATGCCTATCTGGAAGGCGACCTTGTTTCCGCCAGGGCCTACGCCATGAAATCCCTTTACAACTTGGGCTTTGGGGGGGAGGACGTTCCCGCCATCGCCGCGTCCGTGCACATCCAACTTCTGGATATCGCGCGAAGACAAGGCAAGTGGGTTGAGGCGGAGCAATGGCTGGGCAAAGCACTCGGCGACGTGCGGGGGACAAGGGGCGACTTGGTTCCTTCCATGATCCTGGTTTGGGAAAACGCCCTTATTTTTTGCCTGGATCGGCACCTGGATGCGCGCCTGCCCCTGTGTATTCACCAACTGGGGATTTTCGAGTCTCAAACGACGCGGCCCGGGGAACCTCCGGAGGCCTGGGACGCGAGGCTTATCGCCCGGGCATGCGACCACCAGGGACGGCGTGAGCTGGCGGCCAAGTACTGGGAGCAAGCTGGTTCCGAGTGGGAGAAGCGATATGGGCCACGGGACACCGGCGCGCTTGAGCTCCTCTACAGGGGTCTGAGGGACAAGGAGACCAAGCAGTGACGGCGAAGCAGATCCTCCTGAATAATCTTCCTTATCCACGGGTTGCCTTGGTGACGCTTGGCCTGGCCTGCGCCCTGCTTTCGGTTTTCCGCTCGCCCTGGAACATGCTTCAATCCAACGCGTGGGACGATGTGCAGAACCACTGCGCCATCATTGAGGGCGCGGCGGCGGCCCTTAAGGAAGGGCAGTTCCCTCCCAGGGAGGTCCCGAGGGTACTGTTCCGGGATTCTCCCGTGTTCGGGCGATACGCGGAGTTCCAGTTCTATTCCGTGGTGCCGTGCTGCCTGGCCGGGGCCCTTTGTCTCGCCGGAGTGCTGCCCTACCACTGCCTGGTCCTGTCGGTCTTTTTCTGGGCCTTGGTCGGCTTTGTTTGCGCCTATCTGCTTTGCCGGGAATTGGGGCTGGGCGACGGGGGTGCCCTGGCGGGCAGA
>JAJYGY010000178.1 GCA_021790555.1 bacterium | reverse complement strand
CAGGGCCGGCTTCGGCGGGCAGGCGGGCAGCTTGGATCTGGCGGGCATGGCTTCTCCTCTATAATTACATGTGATGGTGTAATATAGACCCGCGGGAAGGAACTGGCAAGGGGAATTCCGCATGTCCCGGGTGCTGGCCGTCGAAATCCTCCTGGCCGCCGGGTCGGACGCCGTCATGGTCTACAACACCAACGACTTCGACACTTTCCTGAACACGCCGGCCTTCACCTGCGCGCCGCCCCCCTCGCCGACGGCGACGCCCAGCCCATCGGGCACGCCCAGCGGCACTCCCAGCGCCACGCCGACCGGCACCCCCAGCCCGACCCCCACGGCCACGGTCAGTTCCACGCCCACGGCCTCCGCGAGCCCCACGCCCACCCCGACCGCCTCGGCGAGTCCGACGGCCAGCCCGACCGCGTCCCCGACCGCTTCCCGGACCGGGACGTTCAGCCCCTGCCCCAGCTTTTCCGTGACCCCCACGGTCAGCCCGACCCCCAGCATCTCGCCCACGTTCACGGTGTCGCCCACGGCCCTGCCCACGCCCGGGAGCTTCCAGATCATCACCGTGTATCCCAACCCGGTGATCCGCCAGGGCGGCTACATCGTCATCAGCATGCCGCAGGCGGGTTCCGTGGATTTTGAGATGTTCGACCTGCGCGGGGAAACGGTCTGGAAGGACCACGAGCCCTATTCCATGGGCGGCATCTACCAGGTGTATTGGGGCGCCAAGAACCAGTTCGGCATGCCCGTATCCTACGGCAGCTACTACCTTCTGGCGAAGGCCTCCAACGGACAAAGCCTGGGCAGATGGCTCTCCGTGGTGCGTAGGCGCGGGATATTGGAAGGGAAGCCGGGCACTTGAGGACGTCATGCGGAAGCGGGTGGGACAAGGGGGGCTGGCCTGGCTGCTGGCGGCGCTGGCCGGCCGGGCCGCGGCGGATGCGGGCGCGGTGGGCACCACGGCCGCCAATTTCCTGAAACTGGGATCCAACGCCAGGTCCGAGGCCATGGGCGAGGCCTATGTGGCCGTGGCCGACGACTCGGGAGGCCTGGCCTACAACCCGGCGGGCATGCTGGACCTGGACCAGGACGAAATCCAGGCCACCCACACCTCCTGGTTCGAGGGAGTGAACTACGAGGACCTGAACCTGGTCGCCGGGCTGGGGCAGGCGGGCGGGCGGCCTGGGCCTGAGCTATGTGTCCCTGCCCACCCAGGTCCTCACGCGCCAGGTGGCCTCCACCTCCGACCCCCTGCAGAATTTCGAGGATATCGGGAGCTTCAACCCCTTCGACCTGCATGTCATGGGCGCCTACGCCCAGGGCCTGGGGCGGGACTGGTCCCTGGGGGCCGCCCTGAACGTCACCGACCAGGGACTGGACAAAGACAGCGCCGTGGGGCTGGGGCTGGACCTCGGCCTGCTGTGGAGGACGCCCCTGCGGGGGCTGCAAGCCGGGCTGGCGGCGCAAAACCTCGGGTTCCCGGTGTCCCTGGTCCAGGACAGCTTCGCCCTGCCCCTGGTGGGCAGGGCCGGGCTGAGCTACCGGGTTCTGGAGGACCGGCTGCTGCTGAGCACCGAGGCGGACCTGCCCGTCGACTACGATCCCTCCCTCGCCCTTGGCGTGGAATACCATCTGGCGGAGGGGGTTTTCGCCGGGGCCGGCTACCGCTACGACAACATCTTCAATCCCTGGTCGCTGGGCGCCGGGTTTCGGCTGGGAGAGGCCATGCTGGAAATCGCCACGGCGCCCGCCGGGGAGCTGGGCCAGACCTACCGGGCCTCGGTTTCCTACCGTTGGGGCGGGAACGTCTCCCCGGGCAGGAAGGCGGATCTGGAACCGCTCAACGCGGCGCTGCCGGGCCCCTCCGGGCGGGAAGACATCAAAATGCGGCCCCTGGCCAGCCGCCCCCGGCAGGTGGCCAATTGGTCGTTGTACGTGTATGGGAGCGGGCCAAAACCCGCTTTGGTGAGGGTGCCGCGCGGCCAGGGACCCCTGAAAGGGCTCATCCATTGGGACGGCCGGAGCGACGACGGCCAGGCCGCGCCACCCGGACGGTACCAGGCCGTGCTGGCGGTGCGATTTGAGTCCGGGCAGGTGGCCTATTCGGCATACCGCCCCTTGGTGATCGGACAATCCGTCCCGGAGATCCGCCTGGGGGTCGATCCCGGCAGCCAGGTCCCCGAACGTCCGGGGCTGCTTTACATCCCCGCGCTGTTCACCATCCAGGCCCCCTCCGGCGCCCCCTCCACGCTGCGCTGGCGGCTGGAAATCCTCGGCCCGGGCCAGTCGGTCTTCCAGACCCTGGAGGGGGACATGGGCGATCCCAGCGTCAAGTGGCTGGGGGAGGGCGCCACGGGCGCCGCTTTTGTGTCGAACCAATCCTACCAATTCAGGCTCTCCGAGCTGGACGGCCAGGGAAGGGTCCTCAAGGTGATGCCTCCCATGACCCGCGTCTGCGTGTTCCGCCAATAACCCGGCGGTTCTGCTTCCCCACACGGGTTGAGTTTTGGTCTGAATCTGGTGGGGAAGGCCCGTGGGAAAACCAGGCCCGCCTGACCCCCCGGGGATGATGCCGCCA
>JAJYGY010000344.1 GCA_021790555.1 bacterium | reverse complement strand
TTCCGATATTTGTGTTTAAAAGGCTTTTAAATCACTTATGTAAATTATAACTTAAATACATTTTATGTCAATGAAAACTTTAAGGCCAGTGGCGCGGGCATATCAGGGGTTTTCGGGACCACTAGCCGGAAATGGACAGGAACGCCAATGTTTGAAAGTCCAAAATCTTCCCAAACAGCGGCATGGCTGGCACCACAAACTACGACGCCCGGAGCGCCCCGGATTTTATCCTTCCGTCCCCTGCGCCGCATCCGGAAAAAAAAGGCCGCCACCCTACGGTGGCGGCCTTTTGACCGGCGCTCGCGCGGACAAAACCGACTTTTAAAACATGTAGGACACCCCGGCGTTTCCCATCCACGAAGGCACCAGCTGGTCGCCGTGGACGTCGCGTGCCACCGGCAGGTACACCGAGGCCATGACCTGCCAGTTGGGTCCCAGGCTTTCCATCAGGCCCGGGGTGACGAACAGGTTCTCATACCCGCTGTTGCCGTTGCCGCTGGCGATGTCATCCCCGCCGTAGTCGTGGGCGCGCAGCGCGCCGTTGAGCTGCAGCATGGGCACCAGGCCGGTCAGGCCCTTCAGGCCGTTCCAGTAGCCCCCCAGCGCGGCGTCCAGTTCCGAACCCGGCTGGTAGCCGTCCACGGGCTGGCCCAGGGGCGTGTCCAGAAGCCCCTGCAGGAACCAGCCGAAGGGGCCCACCTGGCCCATGTGGTAACCGCCCAGCAGCAGGTCGGTGGTGCCGGTGCCAGGGGCCGTGTCGCGGTCCATCAGCGGCACGTCATAGGGCCCGGTGGGCAGCTTCAGGCCGAACTTCAGGCCCGTGGACATGTCCCCGGAAAATCCGGTGTACATTCCCATGACCCGGATGTCGGAAAGGGTCTGGATGTCCTGGGTCCGGATGTCCGGGACGACCCCGGCCTGCTGGTCGGTCACGCCCGAACTGCCGTTGACGTCGGTGGCGAAATGGCGCATCCAGTAGGGAATTTCGACGATCGCCCCCCAGTCCTGGTTGAACTGGTGCTGGATGTCCAGGTTGATGAAGGAAGTCTCGATTTCCTTGTCCGAATTCAGGCCGGAATTGACGAGGTTCTTCCCCTCCTGATTCATGTTCTGGTTCATGTAGGAAACCTGCAGCGAAATCTGGGTGGCGAAGGCGCTGTCCGGCAGGCCGGGCAGGCCCGTCTCGAAGATTCCACAGCCGCAGGCGCAGGGAAAGGCCCGGTTCGGCGCCCAGAAAAGGGCGAGCAAAAGCGCGCAGGGCAGCGCCATGGCGGCGCGCCGGATGGTCGGTGAAAACATGGGCATCTCCGGAAAATACGGGGGCGCCCCGCCCGGGCCCCAGGCCCGCGCGGACGCGCCCATCCAGGTTTGGAAGGCAGGGGGAAATTCAGGCGGGCAGGGGGATTTTTTCCGGAGGGTCCGGGAAAGCCAGGGGGGGCTCGGCCGCGCGCGGAAGCCGGACAGGCCGGCTCCACGCGATGGCACCCTGGCGGGGAGGGACGGGGACGATCTGGGCCCGCGGCGCCGGCGCCTTGGCCTGGTCCGGTGAGCCGCAGCCGCAGGAGCAGAAGCAGGGGGTTTTGGAAACGCCGGCCCGCCTGTCCACGCGGCAGCAGGAGCCTCCCAGGGCGCAGCAGCAGCGGCCCGTCAGGCAGGCACGCATGCCCATGGCGGCGCAGCAGCGCATGCCGCAGACCGGGCAGCGGCCCTCGGCCAGGCGGCAGGCCTGTTCACCCATTCTCCCGGCCTCGGGCAGGGCCCGGACCAGGTTCAGGCTGATGGCCAGGTACAGCAGGCCCACCAGGCATGCCTGGATATGAAAGAAGGGGATTTTCCGCATGGCGCGCCGCTTTCATTCCGGCCCGCCTCGGCAGCGAAAACAGGCAGGTCCTAACGGTTTTTCAGCTTCACCATCCGCCGCACCTCGCGGTTGGAATCACGTTCCTTGATGTCCTGCCTGCGGTCGGCCTGGTCCTTGCCCTTGGCCAGGCCCAGTTCCAGCTTGGCCCGGCCCTCCTTGAAATACACGCGCAGGGCCACCAGGGTGAAACCCTTTTCCTTGACGCGGGAGGCCAGCCTTTCGATCTCTCGGCGGTGCAATAACAGCCTACGCGTGCGGGTGGGGTCCGGATTGAAGCGGTTCCCCCGCGCGTAGGGCGAAATGTGGAAGTTGAGCAGTTCCATGTTGCCGGCCGGCGAGACGCGGGCGTAGCTGTCCTTCAGGTTGCAGCCTCCCTCGCGCAGGGACTTCACCTCGGTTCCGGCCAGCACGATGCCGGCCTCGACCTTGTCGCTGATGAAGTAGTCGTGGAAGGCCTTCTTGTTGGTGGCCACCAGCTTGATGCCGGCGCTTTCATCCCTGGGCTTCATGGTCTCCTCGCTCGCTGGCGTCCACCCGAAAACCGGGCCGGCCCAGCCCCTCCAAGAGGCTGCTCGCGGCCCACTATTGGCCCATCTGCTTTTTCACCCGCGCCACGGCCTGGGCGGCCGTTTTGGAATCCGGCATCAAAAAGAGAGCCTTCCGGTACAGACGCAGGGCGTCCTCCAGGGCGCCGTTGGATTCGAATTCCTTCGCTTCCTT
>JAJYGY010000325.1 GCA_021790555.1 bacterium | reverse complement strand
GGGAAGATAAATAATTAAAACGATTAAATTAAGGGATAAAAGAGGTCCGTTAAACCCACTCCCTTATTTTAAGCACAACCAGGGGATTTTCAAGCTTAAATTTAACCGGACCGCCTAGGCCTTGCCGTAGGCCTTCCACACGGCCCAGGCCAGGAACCCCGCCGCCGTGGCGAAGGCCTCGCCGATGACGGGCCGGCCGTCCTTGCAGGAAAAGGCCTCGCAGCACAGCCGTCCGTCCATGGGCAGCTTCACCAGCAGGTCGCGGGCCGCCTCGCGGCGCCCGGAAAGCAGGCTGTTGCACAGCCCCAGGACCCAGGGCTGGGGGCTGTGCGCGCTGCCGATCTCGGCGAACTTCTCGCCGGCGAAGCTGTACTGGAACTCCCTGCCGTGCAGGTAGGCCACCGTGTTGCGGTAGACCTGGTCCTCGGCTTCGCAGAAGCCCCAGTAGGGCAGCAGCTGCAGGCAGCCCGCCGGTTCCGTGGCGAAGCGCCGGCCGCCCTTCAGGTCGGAGGCCCACACGAACATCTTGCCGCGCGGGCCTTCGGCGGTGAGGTTGAGCCAGACCGCGGCCCGCACCTTTTCGGCCTGCTCGCGCAGGGCCCGGCCCTCCTGGTCGCGGCCGGCCTTGTCCTTCAGCTCGGCCAGGTCGGTGAGCATGCGCCACACCATCACGTTGTCGTAGGTGAGGTAGCCCAGCGGCTCGAAGTCGTCGGAGGGACCCGAGGTGGTCTCGTAGAGGCCCACCTTGGGATGCCGTTTCCAGTTGAGCACGCGCTCCACCTGCTTGAGCACCTTGCGCAGGTTGTAGTCGCCGGCCAGCGAGAGGTCGCCGGTGTGGCGGGTGTAGCTGGCCAGGGCGATGACCGGGGCGCACAGCTCGTCCAGCTCGAAACCCGGCTCCAGCACCGTGCCGTCCAGGAAGCGGCTGTGGGTGCCGGCGTTCCTGCCCTGGGTGAAGAAGGCGTATTCCAGCATCTGGCGGGCGCGGCGGGGGTCCAGCATCAGCACGGCCGGGAAGCTCCACAGCATGCTGTCCCTGTCCCAGTAGGCCCCGTTGACGTAGTAGTGGGGCGAGCGCGAGGTCAGGCAGACGAACTCCTCGCTGTCCAGGGTGACCCCCATGGCGTAGAAGTAGTTGAAGAGCAGGTTCCAGTTGAGGATCTGGTCCAGCTCGGCGTCGCCGGTGCGGCGCTGGCGCTGGGCCAGGAAGCTCATGCTGCGGTCCCACAGCTTCTCCACGCCCTGGCGCTGCATCTCCACGGCCGAGGCCACCGCCGAGACGGCTTCCAGTCCCAGGCCGAAAAACAGGGGGAAGCGCAAGGTCTGGCCCGGCTCCACGCTGAAGGACTTTTCGGCGCGGAAACGCAGGGCCTTGCCGTCCTCCCAGGAAGCCTCCAGGGGGGCGGGCACCTTGGCGGCGCCGGCCTTCGCCCCGGATTTCGCCGCGGCCCTGGCCTTGGAGCCTTCCAGCCCGTAGTCCTGGACGTCCAGCCCCAGGGGGCTGGAGAGGGCCAGGGCGAATTCCGGAGCCAGTCCGTGGGCCCCCAGCACCAGGGTGCGCGCGGCCAGGGCGGTGGAAATCTCGGCCCGGCGGGCCAGGCGCAGGTCGCCGCTTTCGTTGATGCGCAGGCGGGTGGCCGCCCAGCAGCCCTGGGCGCCCAGGCTGACGGTGGCCTTCCTGGAGGCCAGGTTCTTGAAGACGAAATCCAGCGCGAACCCCCTCTCGCCCGGGGGCGCGAGCACGCGCAGGGACAGCTCGTGGCTCTTGGGGTCCCTCACCGTGAAGCTGGGGACCCAGGATTCGATCTTCTCCACGGCCAGGGACTTGTCGCGGGACAGGTCCAGGGGCTTGGCCCCGATCCTGACCAGGGGACGCAGGAAGGGCTCGTCCCCGCCGGCCAGCTCCACCAGGCCGCGGAATCTGCGCGAAATGAAGTTGATGGCGGGGATCTCCGCCGAGGCGGCCGAAAGCGAGGGGATGGCGACGACGTCGTTGCCCGTGGGCAGGCGCCAGGTTTTCTGGATGTCCAAAGCGGCTCCGTGAAAGCGGAATGTCGAAAAAGCCCAAAAGTCCGCGAAAAATAACACGGCGGACCTTCAGCGTCAAGGCGGCGCGGCCCCGGGGCAAAAAAAAGGGGAGGGCCCGAAGGCCCTCCCCGACTCCCTTCTCGCGCGGCCCTTAGGCGGGCGTCACGTTCGAAGCCTGGGGCCCCTTCGCCCCGTCGATCACGTCAAAGGACACGGTCTGCCCTTCGGCCAGCGTCTTGAAGCCGCTGCCCGAGATGGCGGAAAAGTGCACGAACACATCCGGCCCACCCGGCTGTTCCAGGAAGCCGAATCCCTTTTTCTCGTTGAACCACTTGACCTTCCCCGTCACTGCGCCCATCTGAAACCTCCATACAACTTCTGCCATGGCCTCCAACACCCCTGCGCCCGCTTGAGCCCTCGGACGGAAACCGGAAGAAGTATGCCCCATCAGCCCGGATAAAGATAGGGAAATTATTGTGACGGCGGTCACGGGGCCTCCCCGGCCCCCCGGGGGCGGATGGAAGCGGAGCCCGCGCCCCTGGCGGGCGGCCGCCTTGACAG
>JAJYGY010000312.1 GCA_021790555.1 bacterium | reverse complement strand
TTCCTGGTCGCTGGAGGGCGGGGGATAGGGCGCTTCGTTGGAGAAGAAAAGCTGTATCTCACCCCAGGGCATCTGGATGGCCTGGGGCTCCCAGCAGCCGGAGCCACTGGTCGTGCCCGCGGAATAGATGGTGACCGGCGTGCTCCAGCTTGCTCCCTCGTCTTTGGAGACGCAGACGCCGATGGTGTAGGCAAGTCCGGATGTCTGGGGCCTTCCATTGTAGGCGTAGAGCAGCCAGCCGTTTTGCAGTTGGATCATGGAAGCGTTGGTGAGGTCGTAATTGGCCAGACTGGCCACCTGGACGGCGTTCCCCCAGGCGGCTCCCTGGTTGGAGCTTTTCCGGATCCAGAGGTCGGAACCCGCCGAATAGACCAGGGCAAGTTCGCCGGTGTTAAGAAGAACCAGCCTGGAATAGCCTCCCGCGGTCACGCGCTGGGCCGTGGACTGGTCCCAATGGATGCTGACCTGGGTAAAGCAGGCGGAAGGCAAAGTCAGGGCAAAAGCGCAGGACCACAGTCTTTTTTTCCAGTTTTCCAGGCGCATCAAGTGTTCCCGCGAATTAAGAACGTTCTCAGCCCAAATCTATCATCGATCCATTTTTCCTGGCCTCCTCAAATAAAATTGAATTGTCTTGTTTTTTGGATCGAACAGGATTGGATCGCCTTTTTCCTCCGCTGTTTCCGCCTGTTGCCGCCAAATCCGCAATTATGTTGCGCGCCAATAGGATTGTGCTGTGCGCCAAGTCATATTTGAATTAATTGACATATATGTCAATTAATTCTATTATGAATCCATGGAACCTTCCTTTGACCTGGTTGAATTTTTCCACGTCCGGCTTCTGCGGGGCTTGTCGGAGAGGCTGCGGGGCAGGGCCTGGGCCCTGAAGGGCGGCGTCTGCCTGCGGCTGTTCCACCGGTCGCCCAGGCTTTCCGAGGACATGGACCTGGACGTGGACCCCCGCGTCGGCCAGCAGGCGGTGGCCAAGGCCGTGGACACGGTGCTGGAGTCGGCGGCCTTTTTGGCGGCGCTGGCCCCCCGGGGCGTGACCGCCCTGAAGCTGTCCCGGCCCAAACAGATCCCGACCACCCAGCGATGGAAGGTGCTGATGTCCCTGGAAGGCGGCGGCGAAGCGCACACCAAGGTGGAGTTCAGCCGGCGCCGGGCCGTGGCGGACGCCACGCTGGGCGTTCCGGATCCCGCCTTGCTGGCGGCCCATCACCTCCCTCCGTTTCCCTCGCCGCACTACGGGGCCCGCGAGATGGCGCGCCAGAAGGCCGAGGCCCTGGCTTCGCCTTCCAGGAACGCGCCGCGCGACCTTTTCGACCTCCATCACCTGCTCACCAGCGAAGCGGCCCCGGCGCGGGAAGCCTTGGCCGGCCTTCCCAGGGACCTTGCCGAGGGGGCCCTCGCCAAGGCGGCCTCCTTCCGGCTGGCGGACATGGAGGCCCAGGTTCTGCCCTTCCTGCCCGCGGACCTGGCCGGGCTGTGGCGCCAGCCGGATGCCTTCCTGGAAATGAGGCGGGTGGTGGAGAAGGCCCTTAAGCCATGAAGAAGATGTCCCTTTCCCTGGTGGCGTTGCTGAAAAGCCACGGACTCCGTTTCTTCACCAGCGGCGACTTCATCGGCCTTTCCGGACTGACCCCGGGCGCCACGACCCAGAATCTGCGCCGCATGGCCGCCCGGGGCCTGCTGGCGAAGCTGAAGCGCGGCTTGTGGGCCAACCTCCTGGCGCCCGGCCTCCGGCTCGCCGAGGCGCTGCCCCAGCTGACCTCGCCCTGGCCGTCCTGCGTCTCGCTCCATACGGCCCTTTTCGAATCCGGCGTCCTGGCCGAGGCGCCCCCGCTCCTGTACGGGGTCACGGCAGGTCCCCCGCGCCTTTTCAGGACCCCCCTGGGCGACGCCCGGTGCCATCACCTGCCGCCCCGCCTCCTCTTCGGGTTCGGACCCAGGCGCGCGGGGGAGGCCACCTGGTTCGCCGCCGAGCCGGAAAAGGCCCTTCTGGACCTGGCGTATCTCTCCCTCATCCCGAGGTCCCCGGTCCGTTTTCCGGCCTTGCGGCCCGGCCACCGGCGGCTGGACCGGGCCAAGCTGGCCGCCTACGCCAAGCGATTCCGGTATCCGCGCCTGCGGGTGTTTCTGAAGGCAAAGAAATTGCTTTGAAGACGGGATTTTCAGGACGGATTTTCGTGACGAACCGCAGCGGCGCGTCCGGGCATGGCCGAGGCGGAAAAGCTGCTGGAGGCGCTCGGGAAACGCCCGTAGGGTCCCTGGAGTTGAACGGGGAACGGAATAAGGCCTACTCCACGATTGACAAGGATCAGCGGCCAGTGCTATAAAATTAGCCCACGCGGGAGTAGCTCAGTGGTAGAGCACAACCTTGCCAAGGTTGGGGTCGCGGGTTCAAGCCCCGTCTCCCGCTCCAAATAAAAAAACCCGGCCTCTGGCCGGGTTTTTTTATTTGCGCCTGTTGCCTCCCTTGTAGGGCAACAGGCGGGAACCACGAGCGAAGCGAGTGGTTCGCCCCGGAAACAGTGAGCCCGCAACTCACTGTTTCCGGGGCAACGGGGATTAGTCCTGGTCTTTGACCAGGACTTTTTTATTTGCCCATCCTCGCACGCACCCTTCCCAGGGAAG
>JAJYGY010000275.1 GCA_021790555.1 bacterium | reverse complement strand
TTGCTGGTCTTCTTTTCCATTGGATCACCTGCAGTGAAGGTTGTCGGGGCCGCCCGCCTTGGGCGCCCCGCGTCCGGCCGGGGGATGAATCCACGCGCCGTGCACCCCGAAATATGCAGGAAACATGCCATCAAAAAGCTTTGAAATAAAAGGTTTTTTCTTTTCGAAAGCTGCGGCGCCGAAACCCCAGTGCGGTCAATTTGCCGCGCCTCATCCCACCCCGGCCCGGCAGAGCTCCTGCCAGGCCCGGGGCAGGGCCTGGCAGGCGAAATCGACCTGCTCCCGGGTGGTGCCGGGCCCCAGCGAAAGGCGGATCACGGTCTGGGATTCGGCCTCGCCCAGACCCATGGCCTTCAGCACGTGGGAGGGCTGCGAGGCGCCGGCCGCGCAGGCGGAGCCGGAGGAGACGCACAGTCCCATCGCGTCCAGCTTCATGATCATCACGTCGCTCTCCACTCCCGGAAACAGAACGGAAAGCGTGTTGTCCACCCTGGGGCCGCCGGAAGCGTTGACGCGCAGGCCGGGGACCCCCTGGCGCAGGGCCGCCTCGAGCCGGTCGCGCAGGGCCCGCTGGCGCTCCGCCTCCGCCCCCATCCGGGCGCAGGCCGCCGCCGCCGCCGCCGCCATGCCGACGATGCCGGCCACGTTCTCGGTTCCCGGCCGCACCTCGTTTTCCTGCTCCCCCCCGTGCAGCAGCGGCACCAGGCGCAGCCCCCTGCGGACGAAGAGGAAACCCGCCCCCTTGGGCCCCCCGAACTTGTGGGCCGAGGCCGAAAGCAGGTCCACGGGAAGCCGCTTCAGGTCCAGGGGCAGCTTGCCGAAGGTCTGCACCGCGTCGCAGTGGTAGGGCACGCGGCGGCGGCGGCAGGCCTCCCCCACCCGCTCCACGTCCTGCAGCGCCCCGGTCTCGTTGTTGGCGTGCATCACCGAAACCAGCGCCGTGTCCGGCCCGAGGGACTCCTCGAGCAGGGACGGATCCACCCGGCCGCCCCGGTCCACCGGCAGGAAGGAACCGGAAAAACCCAGCCCGGGCAGGGCGTGCACGGTGTTGAGCACGGCATGGTGCTCCACGGCCGAGGCCAGGGCGTGGCGCCCCCGGCCCGAGGCGCGCAGGACCCCCAGCACGGCCAGGTTGTCCGATTCGGTGCCCCCCGAGGTGAAGAGGATCTCGCGGGGATCCGCGTGGAGCAGCGCCGCGACGGCCTCCCTCGCGCCCTCCACGGCGTCGCGGGCCTTCTGGCCCAGGCGGTGGGTGCTGGAGGGGTTCCCGAAATCGGACTCCAGCCAGGGCCGCATGGCCTCGCGGGCCTCGGGCAGCACCGGCGAGGTGGCGTTGTAGTCGAGGTAGATGGAATCCATGGCCTTCCTAAATCTCAAATCCCACGCCTTCGCGGGGCACGCCGGCCAGGGCCGGGTTGCCGCGGGCCTCGTCGCGCAGGTCCGCCAGGCTCAGGCCCTTCAGGTCCTCCTCCCACTTCCCTTCCAGCCGGGCGAAACACTGGCGCAGGACCTGCTCCTCCGGCGCGCCCCCCTTTTCCGCCGCCACCGGCTTCACCAGGGGGTCCTCCAGGGCCCTCAGCACCTCCCACAGGCTCACCTGGTCGGCCGGCCGCGCCAGGGTGTAGCCCCCCTTCATGCCCCGCCAGGGCGCCACCAGGGCGGCCGACTTCAGGCGCCGGAAGAGCTGCTCCAGGAAGGCCACCGAAAGCCCCTGGCGCGAGCCGATTTCGTTGAGCGAGGCCGGGGACTGCGGGGCCGTGTGCAGGCACAGGTCCAGCAGGGCCCTCAGGGCCGTGGAAGTCTGGGCGCGGATCTTCATGCCACCCTCGAAGGCGGGACAAAGCAAAAGGCGCGAAAGCGGGAAAAATCCTACACCATTTCCCGCCTCCGCGCCTTCCTTTTCAGGCCCGCCCCTTCGGCGGTCAGCCTTCCTTCTCCTCATACTGGGATTTCAGGCCCGAGACCACGCTGGGGTCGGCCAGGGTGGTGGTGTCGCCCAGCACGCGGCCCTCGGCGATGTCGCGCAGCAGCCGCCGCATGATCTTGCCCGAACGGGTCTTGGGAAGCTCCGAGGTGAAGAAGATGTCGTCGGGCTTGGCGATGGCGCCGATCTTGTGCCCCACGTGCTCCTTCAGCTCGGCCTTCAGGCCGTCGCCGGCCTGGCTGCCGGACTTCAGGATGACGAAGGCCGAAAGGGCCTGGCCCTTCAGGTCGTGGTTCTTGCCGATGACGGCCGCCTCGGCCACCGCGGGGTGGTCCACCAGGGCGCTCTCCACCTCCATGGTGCCGATGCGGTGCCCCGACACGTTGACCACGTCGTCCACCCGCCCCATCAGCCAGAAATAGCCGTCCTTGTCCACGCGGGCCGCGTCCCCGGCGAAGTAGAGGGTCTTGAACTTGCCGAAATACACGTCGCGGAAGCGCTCGTCGTCGCCCCAGATGGTCTGCAGCATGGAGGGCCAGGGCTTGGTGATGACCAGCAGGCCCCCGCCCGTCTTCACCGGCTTGCCCTGCCCGTCCACCACGGCGGCCGAAATGCCCGGGAAGGGGAAGGTGGCCGATCCGGGCTTGGTGGCCACCAGACCCGGAAGCGGCGTGATCATGTGCCCGCCGGTCTCGGTCTGCCACCAGGTGTC
>JAJYGY010000343.1:2289-2638 GCA_021790555.1 bacterium | reverse complement strand
GCCAACGTGCGGAACCGGGGGCGCCAGGTGGCCCTCCCCGCCGGGGTGATGACCAGGGGGGGGGGAAACGGGCCGGGGGGCTACGGGGGGGACGGGGGGGCGGCCACGGCGGCGGAGTTGAACGGGCCCGGGGCGGTGGCGCTGGACGCGGCGGGGAACCTGTACGTCGCGGACAGGAACAACCAGGTGGTCCGGGAGGTGGCCGCGGGGACGGGAACCATCACCACGGTGGCGGGGACGCCCCAGAACGCGGGTTTCGCGGGGGACGGGGGTCCCGCCACGGCGGCGAAGCTGCAGAGCCCCCAGGGGGTGTTCGTGGACGCGGCGGGGGACCTGTACATCGCCGACA
>JAJYGY010000343.1:0-2279 GCA_021790555.1 bacterium | reverse complement strand
GCCTTTTACACTGGTGGCCCCCACGACGGGCGGCGGGGGGTGGGGGGGGGGGAGGGGGGGCATGCCCAAGGGGGGGGGGGAGCGGGGGAGGGGGGGGGGGGGGGGGGACGGGGGGGCGGCCACGGCGGCGGAACTGAAGGGGCCCATCGCGGTGGTGGTCAACCCGGTGTGCGGGACGCTTTACATCGCGGACCAGCAGAACAGCCGGGTGAGGATGGTGCAGCAGGGGGTGATCGGCACGATCCTGGGAACGGCCACGGCCGGGTATTCGGGGGACGGGAGCCCGGCCTCGGCCTATGAGGCGAACTATCCGGGAGGGCTGGCGCTGGACCCCTCGGGGGACCTCTATGTCGCCGACCAGAACAACAACCGGGTCCGGGAGATCCTGGCCTGCGAGGCCACCTGCTTCACCCCCACGGCCACGCCCACCTTCACCGTCACCCCCACCTACACCCCCACCCGCGACTGCGCCTCGGTGGCCATGTCCAGCGCCACGCTTGTCATCGCCGCCGACGACCAGGCCGACATCTACATCAATGGAAACCACCTGGGCCTGACCGCGCTGTGCGGGGGCTATTCCTCCTTCAGCTGCACCGACACCCTGACGGTTCCGGTGGCCTGGCTGGGCGGGCAGAACGTCATCGGCACGACGCTCTACGACCTCTACGGCGGCGACATGGGGGTCAGCTACGTGCTGACCATCCAGTACTCCGACGGGAGCACGCAGCAGATCACCAGCGATCCGTCCCTGTACACCGTGCAGTCCTACTACGACGGGTACAGCAATCCGGGTCCCCTTTCGCTTCCGCCGGCCGACGGTTCCGGAAACCCCTGGTACAGCGTCCCCTACGTGGAGGGCGGGGGTTGGAGCGCCGCCATCAAGTACACCCCCAACTGCTGGGGAGGCTGGGTTTCCGTCAGCTCCGGCGGGGTCACGGCGCCCTGGATGGGTTCGGTGGCCTGCAACGACGTCCTGCAGTACCAGGCCTGGTCCATCAGGCAGTCGTTCCAGCTTTGCGCCCTTCCGACCAGGACCCCCAGCCCCACCGGCAGCCCGACCGCGACCCCGACGGACACGCCCACTCCGACCGGAACCTCGAGCCCCACCCCCACGGCCTCTCCCAGCAGGACGTCCACGGCGACCCCGTCGTCCACGGACTCGGCCACGGCCACGCCTTCGTCCACGGACACCCCCTCAGGGACCCCCACCCAGACCTCCACCGGCACGCCCACGGACACCCCTTCGCAGTCGCCCACCCCGACCTCCACGGCCACGCCTTCGGCCACGGAATCGCCCACGCCCAGCCGGACGGCGACCGCCACCGCGACCCCGACGGCCTCCTTCAGCTTCACGTCGAGCCCCACCCTGACGGACACGGCCACGGTCACCCCGTCCTTCACGTCCTCCGGCACGCCCACCTCCAGCCCGACGGCCACGCCCTCGCCCAGCCCGTCGGCCACGCCGACCCTGACCGCGACCTTCACGTCCACCCCGACCGCCACCGGCACCCCCACCCCCAGCCCCACGGCCACGGCCAGCCCGACCCCCACGGCCACGCCCACCTTCACCGCCACGGCGACCGATTCGGCCACCTTCACCGCCACCCCCAGCGCCACCGGAACCTTCACCGCGACCCCCACGGCGACGGAATCGTCCACCTTCACGGCCTCGCCGACGGACAGCCCCACGGCCACCATCAGCCCCACCTTCAGCGATTCGCCCACGGCCTCGCCCAGCTCCACGCCCCCGGCGCCCATTTCAGTGGACCTGCGGATCTACAACAGCGCGGGGGAACTGGTCGACACGGCGGCGCAGGGGCTGGGGATCTACGCCCTTCCCACCGGCCTGGAGAGCCTGGGCTCGGGATTCGTCCCGGACCAGGGAGGGACGGGGCTGTTCCTGGCGCGGGGACCGGACATCAAGCTCGCCTGGGGAGGCTGGAACTCGGCCGGGCAGCTGGTGGATTCCGGCACCTATACCGCGGTCCTGAGCGTGCGCGATCCCTTCGGACATGTCACCACCTTCACCAGCCAGGTGGCCGTCATCCGCCAGCCCGGCAGCCTGCAGGTGGACATCTACAACAGCGCCGGGGAGTTGGTGCGGCATTTCGACGTTCAGGAGGAGGATCAAAGCGCCGGAAACCGGCTGGACCTGTCCAGCTCCTCCTTCGTGCCGCCGGCCGGCCAGGGTTCCGGGCTGACCATCCGCTTCTGCGACGGCGGCGCGGACACGGTGGTGTGGGACGGCGCCAACGACCAGGGGGCCATGGTGCAGAGCG
>JAJYGY010000400.1 GCA_021790555.1 bacterium | reverse complement strand
CAAGACCCCTTCTTTGAGCTCGAACTTGGCGTCCCTGAAAGAGGGGGGCCCCCAGTGTCCCCGCGCATTGTTTGAAGCGGCACTGCCTTCCAGGGGTATTCCAAAGAGACCACGGTCAAATTTGCCGTTGCCATTTTCGTCGTGGAAGGCGGCCACCGCGTAAAAGCCTGGTTTCACCTTGAAAAAGCATTTCACCTTTCCATCGGCCGGGACCAAAGTGACTGATTTCCAGGCTTTAGTCGCGTCGGTCGGGAATCCAGCTTCAGACCCCCAGATGGCGCAGACGACCCGGCCCCGGGAAGAGCGCAAGCCCATGATCGTGACCTGGACGCCGGTCTTCTGGGAGCCCCAGGCAGGGAACCCCAAGAACAGGGACAGGGCAAGAACAAGAATTTCCCTTGAAACTCTCATACAAATACTTTATATTAGTAAAGTATTTAAGTCAATTATATTTTTGCGAGGCGACATGGCGGCCAAGGACAATCTTGTGTTGGGTGGGCTGTTTCAAGATGTAGTGAATCGGGTTTCCCATCAGCGCGGCCGGATGACAGGCTGGATGGAAGGGAATTCGGTCACCCTGCCCCAGATCTTGATTCTCGACCTGATCGCCAAGAAGGGACCCACACCTCTGGCCCTGGTGGCAGAGACGATGCAGATGTCCCTATCTTCCACGAGCCAAATTTTGGAACGCCTCGTCCGCCAGGACCTCCTTAGGCGGGCGGAGCATGAAGGGGACAGGCGCAAGAAGATACTCACCGTCACGGCGAAAGCGATGAACCTACTTGAGACCGCCAGGAGGCTTAGGACCCAGGAATTTGCCCGTGAACTGGGACGGCTGCCGAAGAAATTGCGGGATCGTCTGGAAACGACGCTGAAGGAAGTTCTTTCGGAAATTGAAAAGGCCTGAATATTGATTGAGACCTGCCAAACATAAAAAGAGCCCAGCTCCTTCCTCGGAACCGGGCTCTCTTTGTTCTGGCCGCGGCCTGCCTTACCTAAACGCCGCCTTCAACGCCTTGGCCACCTGCTTTTCCACCTGCCGCCTGATTTCCGCCTTTATCGCCTTGCGCTCGCCCTTCAGGGCCGCCTTCAGGCGCTTAGCGATCACGCCGCCCAGGCGCGAGGCCTTCGGCTGCCGTCGGGTGTACTTGCGCTTGGCCTTGGGCCTGCCGGGGCCCCGGCGCCGCCCGCGCTTCTTGGGGGCCTTGGTCTCCTGTTGGGTTTCTTCGGGCATGCTTGCTCCAGAAGGTGGGTTTTTCCAGAACTTGAGGTTGAGGGACGGAGCGGTCATCCGGACTCCGAGCTTGGGGAATGAGGCATTCTACCAAACCGGGGCCTTCTTTTGGCAAGACGAATGCGGTAAAATCGGCGGTCGAATCAGTTCTGGCTGGGGGACGGAATGAGGTTAAAAGGCGTGAGCTACGACGTAGGGCGAGTGATGGGCTTGAACTGGCGGCCCGACTACCATCCTCGCCTGGTCCAACGTGAGCTTCAAGTCGTCCGCGACGGCCTGCACTGCAATGCCGTCAGGATCTGCGGCAAAGACCTTTCCCGCCTGTGCTATGGCGCCCAGACGGCCCTCGACTTGGGCCTGAAAGTCTGGCTTTCGCCCGAACTCTGGGGCAAGAGCCCGCAAGCCACCCTGGCCTATCTGGCCCTGGCAGCGGACATGGCAGAGCGACTACGGAAGGACCATCCGGAAGACTTGGTGCTGGTGATCGCCTCTGAATGTACCCTTTTCATGCAGGGCATCATTCCAGGCCGGACCTTCTCCAGCCGGATGAAGAACGCCTTTTCCGGCGACCTGGTCCGGGAAGGGAAGCACAATGGGCCCTTGAATCGCTTCATGGCCGAAGCAGTGGCCACGGCGCGCCGGAGCTTCAAGGGAAGCCTGAGCTATGCCTCGCTCATCTGGGAAGCCGTGGACTGGAGCCTTTTCGACTTCCGATCTATTGGGCAGAACAGATCCAGGACCGGTATGTCGACATGCTCAAGCCACTGAAGGATTCCGGCAAGCCGGTGGTGATCACTGAGTTTGGCTTCAACACCACCAACCAGCCCGTGCGCGGTATGGCCAATGGATTGGATGACGTCAGTAATGTTTCGCGCCTGTTGCACGCCCTGCCGGGAGTAGGAAGGTTCATCCGCCCATGGCCGAGAGTGATACGCCCGAGGGATGAGTCGGCCCAGGCGGACCGGCTGGGCCGCAATCTCGACCTTCTTGAAAGCGCGGGCGTGGAAGGTGCCTTCGTGTTCACATTCACTTTCCCGCTAAACCCCTTTGACGAAGACCCCAAATTTGACCTGGATCGGTCCGGCACAAGTTTGGTCAAGGTCTTCTCTGACGGCCGACAGGGAACCACTTACACGGACATGCCATGGGAGCCCAAAGAGTCCTTTCACGCGGTGGCGAAATGGTACCTGACCCACTAAACCAAAGGCTTCCCCTGCAGAAGCGCCTTTGCCTGGCCGGCAAGGCGACGTGGCTGCCCCTGTCCTTCGCCACGGCCTGCCTGGCCATGGCCCGCGCCGTGTCCGGCCCCGCCCAGGCGGTCTTCTGCCTGCCCGCCTTCCTGGGCCTGGCGGATGCCCGTTCCCGCCTGGCCGACTACCTTCGCCTGCGCGGCCGACTGAATTCCCGCAAC
>JAJYGY010000239.1 GCA_021790555.1 bacterium | reverse complement strand
GGAACTTCAGGCGCCGCGGAAGCGGCACCGGGCACGCCCGGCACCGACGGAGCGGCGCCCGGCACGCCCGGAATCGGGGGCGCGGCCGAGGGAGCCGCGGGCACGCCCGGCACCGACGGGGCGGCGGCCGGGGCGGCCGGAGCGGAAGCGGGCGCCGCGGGAAGGGCCGCGGCCTTGGACGAGGCTCCCCGGTGGCGGACGGCCTTGCTCACCAGCATCTCGGGGGCGGGCCGCCTCCCGAACACAAAGGAGCCCGCCGGGGCCGGCCCCAGGTAGCGCGCCCGCATGCCGTCCTTCAGCAGCCACGAATCCACGATCTTCACCGCGGACATGCGGTCGTACACCGCCGTGACCACCACCTGCGTCACGCGGCCGTGGGCGGTGTAGACGTTGTAGCGGTCCCCCACCCTCACCCCGGCCAGCCGGCCGCGGTCGACATAGGCCTCTTCCAGAAGGTCCTGGTTGCTGAAGATGAGCCTGAGGGGGTTGTGCTTGCGGAATTCAATGGACCTCATGACGGACTGAAGTTTTTTCGGGGTGATGCCCTTCTTGCTGGCCCACAGGTTCGAGACCAGGGACAGCAGCACAACCAGCGCGGTCAGCAGGCGTCTCAACATGGATGGGAAGCCCCTCCCTTGGATAAAATCAGAACACGTGTCCACAAGTTAAAACCTAGCAGAAAATTAACATCCGCGCGGGGTTTAGTCAATATTATATCCCCGGGCAGGAGGGAGTTGACGAAAATCGCGGGCCGCTGCTATACTTTCTCGCTTTGCCAGCAAGACACGTTTGACCCGGAGAGATGTCCGAGTGGTCGAAGGAGCACGCCTGGAAAGCGTGTATACTCCAAAAGGGTATCGGGGGTTCGAATCCCCCTCTCTCCGCCATACATCCAGGCCCCCGCCTCCGTGGGCGGGGGTTTTCCCGGCAACTTTTCGCTTGGAGACGCGCCATGAACATCGCCCTCAAATCGCTGGGTTCCGCGGCCCTGGCGGCCGCCCTGCTGGGCGGCTGCGCCAGCTTGAACAACACCGAAAAGGGAGGCCTGCTGGGAGGCGCCGCGGGAGCCGCCATCGGCGCGGCCTGGGGCGCGGCGCGCGGCAACGCCGTGGAAGGGGCCCTGATCGGGGCCGGCGTGGGGGCCGCCGCCGGCGGCACGGTGGGCTACATCATGGACAAGCAGCAGGCCGAGCTCAAGCAGGCCGGCATCCTGGCCCAGAAGCAGAAGGACAACTCGCTGCTGCTCAGCCTCAACGGAAACCAGCTGCAGTTCGACACCGGCAGGAGCAGCCTCAGCCCGGACGGCCAGGCCCTCATCGACAAGGTCGGCGGCATCCTGGCCAAGTACCCCCAGGACCGCATCCTGATCGAGGGCTTCACCGACAACGTGGGTTCGGTGGCCGACAACCAGGCCCTTTCGCAGGAGCGCGCCGACGCCGTCAAGAACGCCTTCCTTCTGGACGGGGTGCAGCCTTCCAGCATCCTTTCGGCCACCGGCTACGGCGAGAGCAACCCCGTGGCCAGCAACGCCACGGCCGAAGGCCGGGCCCAGAACCGCCGCGTGGTGCTGAGGATCAGCGTGCCGCAGGACCAGGGCGGCAACTGACGGGCCGCGAAAATCCAGTCCGAAAAAAAGGGGAGCCCAAGGGCTCCCCTTTTTTTGTGCCCGGTCAGCCGATCAGCCGCAGCATCAGTTCCAGGTCGGCCAGGGCCATCCGGGGCGTGAACTGAAGCCTCCTTCCCCGCGCCACCACCGCGTGAAAATGGTCGAACTCCCCGTCGTAGCCGTTTTCACTCCCGGTGAACACCCTCTCCACGCCCCCGTGCGGAATCAGGCGGCAGCGGCCCCATTCCAGCACCAGGTCGGCCCGGCTGCCGTACAGCTCCATCAGCGGCCCCCCCTTCCCGCGCGCCGAGAAGCACGAAACCCAGCTTCCCAGCGCGCCGCCCTTGAACCGCATCTGCGCCAGCAGGGTGTCGGCCGGCGGAAGCCGCGGGTTGAAGCGGGCCTTCAGGGACTGGACCTGCAGGGGCATGCCGAACATCTCGCGCAGGACGTGGGCGGTGTGCACCCCGGCGTCCAGCAGGTAGCCCCCGGGGAAGCGGGGCTTCCGCCTCCAGGCCGTGTGGAAGTAGGGGCTGCCCTCGTCGGCCCAGCTGGCCTGGAAGGCGTGCATCAACCTCACCTTTCCCAGCTCCCCGCGCCGGACCAGCTGAACGGCCTTGCGCACGGGCGGCCAGAAAAAATAGTTCTCCGCCACCATCAGCACGGGCCCCAGGCGCCCCGCCCGCCGCACCAGGCCCCGCCCCTCCTCCAGGGTGGCGGCCAGGGGCTTCTCGGCCAGCACGTGCCGGCCGGCCTGAAGGCAGCGCAGGGCCGTGGAGGCGGTGCTCTCGATGGGCAGGGAGACCAGCACGGCCTCCACCTGGGGCAGGGCCAGCAGTTCATCCAGGCTGCCGCAGACCCTGGGGATGCCGGCCTCCCGGGCGAAGGCCTCGGCCTTGGCGCGGGTGCGGTTGAACGCGGCCGTGAACTCGAAAAGGTGGCGGCGCTTCCTCAAGGCCGGCCAGTGCAGCTTCCACGTGGCGATGCCCGTGCCCACGAAACCCAGCTTGATCCTGCGCATCTCCCGCCCCCCAAAGATCGGAA
>JAJYGY010000081.1 GCA_021790555.1 bacterium | reverse complement strand
GCCCTTCAGCTGCCGCGAGATCAGGCTGCTCTCCTGCTGGCGGCTCTCGATGCGCCCGGAAGAGGAGAGCATCTGCAGGTAGTCCACCACGATCAGCCCGATGCCGTATTCCTTCTTGTAGCGGCGGGCCTTGGAGCGCAGCGACTGGATGTCCAGCATGGAGGAGTCGTCCACGTAGATCTGGCTGGGCAGGTCGTAGAGGCGGGTGGCGGCGAAGGTGAGGTGGTGCATGTCGGACTGGGTCAGGGAGCGGCCCTGGCGCAGGTGCTGGCTGTTGACCGGGCCCTCGGCCGAAAGCAGGCGCATCAGCAGCGATTCGGCCGACATTTCCAGCGAGAAGATGGCCGTGGGGGCCTTGCTCAGGGCCGCGGCGTTTCGGGCGAAATTGAGGCACAGGGCCGTCTTGCCCATGCCCGGCCTGGCAGCCACTATGACCAGTTCCCCGGCGTGCAGGCCGGTGGTCATCTCGTCGAGCTTGTCGAAACCGGTGCTCAGGCCCGTCACCAGCGAGCGGCGGCTGCGCAGTGCCTCCACCTTGCGCAGGGTGGAGGGCAGCAGGTCCTTCACCGAAACCAGGGCCTGGGTGCCGGCGCTCTCGCCCACCTCCAGGATCTTGTTCTCGGCCCGGTCGATGACCAGGTCGGCGTCCTCGGGGTTCTGCAGGCAGTCCTGGATGATGCCGTTGGCCGTGCCGATGAGGCGGCGCAGCAGGGACTTGCGCCGCACGATCTCGGCGTAGTATTCCACGTTGCCGGCCGAAGGCACCCGGTCGGCCAGGCTGGCAAGCCCTGCCGGCCCTCCCACGGCCTCCAGGTCGCCCCCGTTCTTGAGGGCTTCCCCCACGGTCACCAGGTCGACCGGCTCGTTGCGCAGGTTGAGGGCCTGCATGGCCTTGAAGATCTTGCGGTGGGCCTCGCGGTAGAAATCCTCGGTCTTCAGCTTCTCAAAGCAGAGGGAAAGGGCGTCCTTGTCCAGCAGGGCCGCCCCCAGCACCGACTGTTCGGCCTCCAGGCTCTGCGGGGGGAGGGAGTCGACGGAATTTTGCGGAGACACCGCCATGCATCACCCATCAGGAAGGGAAACGGCCGGGCCGGCCGGAAGCACCAGTATACCCGGTCGGGGCGGGTTTGGGGAGCCCCCCCAACAAAAACGCCGGCCCCCTTCCTGCTACGGGAAAAGGACCGGCGCTCGAATCCGCCCGGAAGACCCGGGTTACTGCTTGACCACCCACACCTTCACCGGCACGGTCACCTCGGGGTGCAGCTGCACCGGCACCTCCACGATGCCCAGGGCCTTGATGGGCTCGGCCAGCAGGATCCTGCGCTTGTCGATCTTGTGGCCCTCCTTCTCCAGGGCCTCGGCCACGTCGGCGTTGGTCACCGATCCGAAGAGCTTGTCCTCCTCGCCGGCCACGCGGCTGATGGTCAGGGAAAGGGCGGCGATCTTCTCTCCCAGGGCCACGGCCTCCTGCTTCTCGCGGGTCTTTTTCTTTTCCCTGGCCTTCTGCTCGTTGGCGAAGACCCTCAGGTTCTGGGCGCTGGCCGCCAGGGCCATCTTCCGGGGGATGAGGTAATTGCGGGCGTAGCCGTCCTTGACCTGCACCTCCTCCCCGGTCTTGCCCAGGTTCTTCACGTCGTCCAGCAGGATGATCTTCATGATGGCGTTCTCCTTGTATTATATTGATGAAAAAACCTCAGGCCCCGCCCCCGGGCGCGCCCAGGCCGCGCACCTTGCGGAAATCGAACCAGGTGTCCATGATCCCCACCACCGCCAGCAGCGCCAGGAAGGCCGCGGTGAGCGGCCCGAAGAGGAACACCAGGACCACCCAGGCCGACCAGCGCAGCCAGCGGGGAAAACGCCAGCGCCGCATCTGCCAGGTGGCCACCAGGCAGCCCTCCAGCAGGTAGGCCGGCAGCAGCGCCACCAGCGCGTTGCCCGCCACCTTCAACACCATGGGATGCCCGGCAGCCTGCCCCTGCCAGCCCATCCACAGCAGGGCGAACCCGGAGGCCAGCAGGATCCAGATCAGGGCCTCCGGAAGCACCCAGGCCAGCAGGGGCGGGCGCGGCGGGATCTTTCCCATCCTTTCAAGCAGCCAGTGCAGCAAGAACTCGTCCAGGGCCAGCCAGAACAGGCCCACCACCAGGGTCCAGGCGGGCAGCAGGGCCATGAAGACGCCCTCCACCCACTGCTCCACCTTGTCCTTTTCGGCCCCCTTCAGCCCGCTGCCCTGCTCCGCCTTCTGCAGGGCCTCGTGCATGTTGGCCTGGACCGAGGCCCGGAAGGCCTGCCATCCGCCCAGGCCGGCCGGCGCCGTCAGGGACGGCAGCGCGGCCAGGGCCACGGCGGCCAGGCCCCAAAGCACTGCCTGGTGGAAGGGCGCGCGGGGGTTGCGGAGGATCCGCCACGCCATGACCGCGTTGACCAGGGCCAGCATCACCAGTTGACCCGCCCACTGGGAAGCCATGCCGGGCTTACTGGTTGATGAAGGGCAGAAGCGCGATGTTGCGGGCGCGTTTGATGGCCGAGGTCAGCATGCGCTGGTGCCGGGCGCAGTTGCCCGAGATGCGCCGGGGCACGATCTTGCCCCGCTCGGTCACGAAGTTCCTCAGGCGGTTGCTGTCCTTGTAGTCGATGCTGACCACCTTGTCGGCGCAGAACCGGCAGGATTTGCGCTTGAACTTCCGGTCCCCGGCGTCGTCGCCGCGCTTCTTGGTCTTGGTCTTGGGTTTCTTGGCGAATGGCATCTTCAAATTCCTCCGTCAGATGGATCGATGACAATGCGGCTGTGCGTTTCCTGGTCCAGCCAATCAGAAGGGGATATCGTCCCCGCCGGGCCCGCGGTCCGCGGCCTCCGGGTCGCCCATGGGGCCTTCGGACTCCCCCTCGCCTCCGGGCCCCCCGTTCGCCTTGCGCTGGCTCAGGAACTGGACCCTTTCGGCGACCACCTCCATGATGGAACGCTTCTGTCCGTCCTCGGTCTCCCAGGAACGGCTCTGAAGGCGGCCTTCCACCAGGATGGGGGATCCCTTGCGCAGGTTCTCCCCGCAGGCCTCGCCGGACTTGCCCCAGACCACGACGCCCACGTAGCAGACGTCCTCCTTCATCTCCCCGTTGGCAGCCTTCCACCTGCGGTTGACGGCGATGCGAAGGTTGGCCACCGCCTGGCCGCTGGGGATGAAGCGCAGTTCCGGGTCCTTGGTCAGGTTCCCCACCAAAAAGACCTTGTTCAGGCTTACCATGGCGGCTCCTTAAGCGGCGGCGGTCTCCGGCACGGCCTTGGGCTTGGGTTTCTTGACCTTCAGGACGCGGGGCGGCTCGACCCTGAAGATGAGGAACTTGACCACCGCGTCCGAAAGGCGGAACTGTCTTTCCAGCTCGTGGACGGCCTGTCCCGCGGCCTTGAACTGCAGCAGGCAGTAGAAGCCCTCCTGCTGGCCCTTCACCTCGTAGGCCAGCTTGCGCTTGCCCAGGCGTTCCACCTTGGAGATCTCCGACCCCATCCCGGTCAGCAGGTGGTGGAATTTTTCGATGGCCTTCTCGGTGTCCTCCTTGGACAGGTTCTGGTCCAGGATGAACATGCATTCGTAGTTGCTCGACGTCGTCATGCTGCTCCTCTCCCCCCTCCGGATCGTCCCGTTTCGGGAGAGCCCCCCCGCCCGGAACTTGAGCGGGGCGGGGGAGCAAGGGGGATGTTTGAGCCCGCTCCGGCTGGAAAGGCCGGCTGGGCCGGCCGAAAAACGGCAACGCCCCGCTTCAGCGGGGCGTTGAAAACGCGGGGAAGTATACGGTCAAGCCCCCGGGCCTGTCAAGGCCGGCCGGGAGATTTCGGGGGTCGTTTTCGCCTTTCTTCGGGACGGGTTTGCTGGTATCATCCCCGGGAAAAAAAGGGGTTTCGCGTGAAGATTCTTTCCAAATACATCCTCAAGGAACTGGCCTTCCCCTTCCTGATCGCCCTGGGACTCATCAGCTTCCTGCTGATCATGAACCGGGTGATCACGCTGGTGGACCTCGTCCTACGCTACCATGTCGGCATCTGGGTGGTGTGCAAGCTGGTGGCCTACGTGCTCCCCGCCACCTTCGCCATCACCGTGCCCATGAGCCTGCTGGTGGCCATCCTGATGGCCTTCGGCCGCATGGCCGCGGACATGGAGCTGACCGCCGCCAAGGCCGGCCGGGTGAGCCTGGCCCGGCTCTTCCTGCCCGTCATCCTGCTTTCCGCGCTCCTTTCGGTGGGCATGCTGGCCTTCAACGAGTACGTGCTTCCCCGCGCCAACCTGGGCTACAAGATCCTCTTCTACGACATCGTGCGGCAGCGCTCCAACCTGGTCATCCAGCCGGGCACCTACATCCACGACTTCGACGGCATCGTCATCTACGTGGGGAAGAAGGACCCCGACCAGAGCGTGCTGGAGGACATCACCCTCTTCCTGCTGCCCAACGGGCAGAACCCCCTCCAGCTGGTGCGGGCCAGGTGGGGCAAGCTGGTCTCGGACCCCAAGTCCTTCCGCGTCTACCTCCAGCTCCACCAGGGGTCGGTGCAGGTCCCCAACCAGTCCGACCCCCTGCGCTTCACCCAGATGTTCTTCGATTCCAGCGTGCTGGACCTCGACCTGCAGGGCGGCCTGCAGAAAATGCAGGGGGTCGACAAGCAGCCCCAGGAGATGACCATCGCCGAGATCCGCCACCGCCTGGCCCAGATGCCGCCCGGGGACCCCCAGCGCGCCAGCTGGGCCGTGGAGATGGACAAGAAGATCGCCATCCCCTTCGCCTGCCTGGTCTTCGCCGTGATCGGCTGCCCCCTGGGGGCCCTCACCCGGCGGGGCGGCCGGCTGGCCGGCTTCCTGTTCGCCATCCTGCTCATCTTCAACTACTACATCCTGCTGTCCGTGGGCGAGACCTACGGCGACCGGGGGAGCCTGGCCCCCTGGCTGTCCATGTGGCTGCCCAACCTCGAGATCCTGGCCCTGGGCGCCTGGCTGACCTGGGTCTGCCTGAAGGAGAAGCCCCTTCTTCCCCGCGTCACCCTGGTGGGCTCCTGAACCATGAAAAAACTTGACCGCTACATCCTCACGGAATTCTTCTCCCCCCTGGCCCTCATCGCCTTCGGCTTCGCCGGCCTGGTGCTGCTGGTGCAGGTGGTGGACACCCTCCCCGGCCTGGCGCAGTGGAAACCCGCCTGGTACCTGCTGGTGCTCTACCACCTGCTGCGCCTGCCCTACCTGCTGATGCAGGTGCTTCCGGTGTCGGTGATGCTGGCCACCCTGATCTCGCTGGGGGGCCTGGCGCGAAGCAGCGAGCTGGCCGCCATGCGGGCCGGCGGCATCTCGGTCTTCCGCATCGCCATCCCCATCCTGCTGGCGGCCCTGGGCATCAGCCTGCTGCACGGCCTGGTTTCCGAGCTGGTGGTGCCCTACGCCAGCGACGCGGCGCGCTACATCGAGAAGGTGAAGATCGAGCACCGGCTTCTGGACTGGGAAAGCCCCTGGCGTGAAAGGATGACCAAGAGCGTCTCGGGGGGCAGGCAGTTCTACATCGACCGCTACGACGCCTCCAAGGCCGAGATGGGGGGGGTGGTCATCATCCGGTCCCAGGACGGCAGGCTGGTTTCGCGCATCGACGCGGCTTCGGGGGTCTACCAGGGCGACCAGTGGGTCTTTCTGGACGGGGTGAAGCGGACGTTCTCCCCGGACGGCCAGATCGCATCGGTGCAGCCCTTCAAGCGGCTGCCCCTGGACGTCACGGAGAAGCCCTCGGATTTCCTGGTCAACAGCGACATGAACGAGGACGACCTGCTGGAACTCTCCGCCCTGCAGCTGGCGCGCATCGTGCGCATCCTGAAGCTCTCCGGGTCGGACTACCGCAAGGATCTGGTCTGCCTGTACGTGCGCCTGAGCTACCCCCTGTCCTGCTTCATCCTGGCGCTTCTGGGGGTGGCGCTTCCCTTCCTGTTTCCCTACGGCCAGAGGGCCGTGGTGGGGGCGGCCATGGGCATCCTGGCCTCGCTGGTGACGGGCATGCTCTACCTGGTCTTCATCCAGGTGGGCCTGTCCCTGGGCAAGGCCGGCGTGCTGCCTCCCCTGGCGGCCGCCTGGATCTCCAACTGCGTCTTCCTGGTCGTCGGCGGCCTCACCCTGCGCAAGGCCTGCCGCTAGCCTATTCCGCCACCACGCAGATCCCGGCCCGGTCCGCCAGGGCCAGGCACTTCTCCCGGTCCAAAAACAGGGTCTTGCCCGCCTCCAGGGCCAGGGCCGCGGCCTTCACCTTCTCCAGGGTCCGGAAGGTCTTCAGCCCCACCACGGGCAGGTCGAAGCGGAGGTCCTGCCGGGGCTTGGCCAGCTTCACCACGGTGAGGCCCGGCCCGGCCAGCCGCCCGGCGCGCCGGAGGGCCTGGTCGGTGCCTTCGATGGACTCCACCGCCACGCAGGACTGGCGCTTGACCGCGACGGTCTGGCCGATGTCCAGGGCCCCGATGCCGCGGGCCAGCTCCCTGCCGAAGGCGATGTCCCGGGCCAGGGCCTTGGAGGGCCGCACCCTCCCCAGCACCCCCCGTCCGGCCAGGTAGGGCTCCATCAGCCAGGTGGCGGGCTCCAGCCGCACCCCGTGGCGCCCCAGTTCGTCGGCCACGGCGGAGAGCATCGAATCGGTCTTCTTGTCGCGCATCCTCAGCAGCAGCAGGGCGGCCCGCCAGTCCGGCTTGATCTTCGAGTAGATCAGCTTGTGGCGGATCTGGCCCTGCATCACGGCCCGCCGCGCCCCGGCCTTCCTGAAGAAGGCCAGCAGCCTGCCCAGCTGCCCCACCGAGATGAGGGTGAACTCGTCCACCTCGGCCTTCAGGCGCAGGTCGGTCTCCTCGGCGAAGCCCACCGCCGCCACCCTGAAGCCCGCCCGCCTGGCCTGCCGGGCGAAAAGGAAGGGCAGGTTCCGGTTTCCCGCGATCAGCCCGATGGTCTCCATGTCGTCCCCCCCCGCTTCCGGGCTTGCCGCCCTAAGCCCGCCCTTGGATGGGCCAATGCCCCAGGATTTCGGCGATGACCTTCCGGGGATCCTTGCCGTCCCCCTGGATGAGCACGGCTTGCGGGTCCACCTTCAGGGCGCCCACCGGCCGGGCGCGGTCCTCGTCGTCGCGCGAACGGATGTCCTGCTCCACCTTGCCCGCGTCGTAGGCGATGCCGCGCTGCTCGAAGTCGCGGATGCGCCTGCGGGTCCGCTCCTGCACCGAGGCGTCCAGGTAGACCTTCAGCTCGGCCCGTGGCAGCACCACGGTGCTGATGTCCCGGCCTTCCATCACCACGCCGCCCCCGCCGCCGAGCCGGCGCTGCCGCTCCACCATGGCCTGGCGCACGCCCGGGGCGTTGGCGGTGAACTGGGAGGTGAGGCGCGAAATTTCCGGGGTGCGGATCTCGTTGCCCACCTCGCGCCCGTCCAGGAAGACGCGCATGCCGCCCTGGGAGGGTTCCACCCCGATGGCGGCCTCGCGGGCGACCCGGGCCAGGCCCTCCTTGTCGGCCGGATCCACCCCGGCCCTCCGGGCCGCCAGGGTGACGGTGCGGTACATGGCCCCGGTGTCGACGTAGAGGTAGCCCAGCTCCCTGGCCAGGGTCTTGGCCACGGTGCTCTTGCCCGACCCGGCCGGGCCGTCGATGGCGATGGCGATGCGGTTGAGGCCGAAGAGCTTGAACCAGAAATTCTCGAAGGTCTTGGAGACGCAAGCCGGATCCTTGATCCTCACACCCCCCACCTTCAGCCCGGCCAGGGAGAAGGCCATGGCCACGCGGTGGTCCCGGAAGGTCTTAAGGTCGGCGCCCTTCAGCGCTCCCGCCTCCGCCGGGAGGATCTCCAGGCCGTCCCCGGTCGCGCGGGCCCGGGCGCCCAGGGCCTCCAGGTTGGCAAGGGCGGCCGCGATCCTGTCGCTTTCCTGGCCCCGGATATGGGCCACGTTGCGGATGCGGACGGGCCCCCGGCAGAAGGGGGCCAGGGCGGCCAGGGTGAGGGCCTGGTCGGAAAACGCGTTCATGTCCACGTCGGCCCCGTCCAGCGGCGTGGCCGGGTCCTTCTCCAGGGTGAGCCCTTCGGGGTCCTCGTAAAACTGGCAGCCCAGGTGCTTCAGCAGGGCCAGGAAGCGGATGTCGCCCTGCATGCTCTCCCGCCCCAGTCCCGGCACCGTCACCTTGCCCCCGGCCAGGGCCGCGGCGGCGAAGAAGTAGCAGGCGCCCGAAAGGTCCGGCTCCACGGCGAAGGGCGCCAGGGCCCGGTAGCCACCCCGGGCCACCCGGAAAACGGCCCTGCCCTGCTCCTCGGCCCTCTCCACCCGGGCCCCGAACCGGCGCATCATGGCGGCCGTCATGTCCACGTAGGGGATCTCCGACCGGCCGCCCGACAGGCGCAGGGTCAGGGGCTCGCGCATGAACGGGCCGGCCATCAGCAGGCCGCTGGCGAACTGGCTGGACTCGCCGATGTCGAGGTGGATTTCCCCGCCCTTCAGGCCGCGGGAATCCAGCGTGAAGGGGTAGCCCGGCCTGGATTCCTCCAGGCCGGAGAGGGCCGCTCCCTGGGCCTCGAGAACCCCCAGAAGCCCGGCCATGGGGCGCCCGCGCATCCTGGGGTCGCCGTCGAAACGGAACTTCCCTTCCTTGGCCAGAGCCGCCAGGGGCGGCAGGAACCGTGCGGCCGTGCCGGCGTTGCCCACGAAAAGTTCCGCGGAAACCGAGGGAACGCTCCCCCCGGCGCCCTCCACCTCGATGAAGCCGGCCTCCTCGTCGAAGCGGACCCCGAAGCCCAGGGCCTTGAGGCAGGCCAGCAGGTGCCGCGAATCGTCGGAAAAGAGGGGCCCCTCCAGGCGGCTGGTCCCCGAAGCCAGGGCGGCCAGCACCAGGGCCCGGTTGGTGATGCTCTTGGAGCCCGGCACGCGCACCACGGCGTCCAGGGGGGCCTTGAGAAGGGGGATTTCGAGGGGATCCAGGGGGGGTATCATGCGCGTCAGAGGCGCCTTCTGAGGGAGGATGCCTTTTCCAGGTATCCGGCCAGGCCGCGCGTCCCGGGGGCGTCCAGCAGGGCGGCCAGCCGGTCCAGCTCGCGGCGCAGCGACTTCAGGCCGCGCTTCAGCACGCCCCGGTTGGCCAGGAAAATGCCTGCCCACAGCTCCGGGTCCGAGGCCGCCACCCGGGTGGTGTCCCGGAAGCCCTTGCCGGCCAGGGACCAGTCCATGGGGTCCAGCGAATCGATGGCCCGCACCAGGGCGAAGGCCGCGGCGTGGGGCAGGTGCGAAAGCAGGCCCAGGCGCCGGTCGTGCTCCCCGGGGCTGAGCCGCACCAGGCGGCAGCCCAGGGACCTCCACAGGGATTCCACCCTGGCCAGGGCCGGACGGGGCGTGCGCGCCGTGGGCGTGCACACGCAGGGGGCGCCCTCGAACAGGTCGGGGCGGGCCGCCTCCACGCCCGTCTTTTCCGACCCGGCCATGGGGTGGCTGGGCACGAAGGCCAGCGGCGCGGCGGCCTCCTCCCATTCGCGCACCCAGGCCCCCTTGACGCTGCCCACGTCCGTCACCACGCAGGCCAGCGGCGCGGCCAGGGCCAGCTTGCCCAGAAATTCCGTGAAGCGGGGCACCGGCGTGGCCAGCACCACCAGGTCCGCGCCGCGCGCCGCCTGGCCCAGGTCGCGGCTGGACGAATCCAGGGCCTTCAGGCGCCGCGCCAGGGCCAGCCTGGCGGCGTCGCGGCCGAAACCGCAGACCTCCCCGGCCAGGCGCCTTTTCTTCAGCGCCATGCCCAGGGACCCGCCCAGCAGCCCCACCCCGATGATGCAGACCTTCCTGAATTTAATCGCCATGTTCCGGGCGGCCTTTCAGCCCCGCGTCCAGGGCGCGCATGAAACGCAGGTTCTCCTCCCGCGTCCCGGTGTTGATCCTGAGGTAGCCCCCCGGCTGGGGGCGGACGATCACGCCCCGCCCCAGCAGGAAATCGAACCAGCTTCCCGCGCCGGGCGCCGGACGGGCGGGCTGGCGGAAGAAGAGGAAGTTGGCCCGGGAGGGAAGGTGCCAGAGCCCCCGGGACCGCAGGAAGGCCCCCAGTTCGGCCAGCCCCCGCCGGTTGAGGTCCAGGGTGCGCCGCACGAAGGCCCCGTCTGCCAGGGCGGCCAGGGCCGCCGACTGGGCCACCCGGTTGAGGTTGAAGGGCTGGCGCAGTTTCTCCAGCGCCGAAAGCAGCGGGGGCGCGGCCACGCCGTAGCCCACCCGCAGGCCGGCCAGCCCGTAGGCCTTGGAGAAGGTGCGGCAGACGAGCAGGTTGGGGAAGCGCTTCAGCCATCCCCGGTCGCGGGCGAAGGTCTGGCCGGCGTATTCGGCGTAGGCCTCGTCCAGCACCACCAGGCAGGAGCGCGGCGCGGACCCAAGGAAGGCCTCCAGGGCCGCCGGCGGGTGCCAGGACCCGGTGGGGTTGTTGGGGTTGCACAGGAAGACCAGCTTGGCGCGCATCGCCTCCCGGGCCAGGGCCGCCAGGTCGTGGCGGAAATCCGGGCTGGGCACTTCCACCGGGACGGCCCGCGCGGAAAGCGCGGCCGAGCGGTAGACCGAGAAGGACCAGGCCGAAAAGGCCACCCGGTCGCCCTGCCCGCAATAGGCCTGGCAGGCCAGCATCAGGATCTCGTTGGAGCCGTCCCCGAAGACGAAATGGTCGGGCGGCAGGCGCCAGGCCCGGGACAGGGCCCGGCGCAGGTCGTGGCAGGACCCGTCCGGATACCGGTGGCACTGGGCCAGGTCGCGCCGGGCCGCGGCCAGGGCCCGGGGCGAGGGGCCCAGGGGGTTCTCGTTGCTGGCCAGCTTGACCACCCGCCTCAGGCCCAGCTCCCGTTTCACCGCCTCCAGCGGCTTGCCGGGCTGGTAGGTCTCTATCCCCGCCAGCTGGGGCACCGGTGCCGGGCCCGCGCCCCGCCCCGGCCGTGTTTGGGAATGCTTCCTCACCGCCCACCTCGCCTCAATGCGTTTCCAGGCCGCGCCCCGCCCGGGGCCGTCAGGCCACCGGATAGCTCCCCAGCACCTTCAGCTCCACCACCTGGGCGCGCAGTTCCTTCAGGGCCCTGGCCACCCCGGCGTCCTCCTGGTGGCCCAGGAAGTCCACGAAGAAGAAGTATTCCCAGGGACGCCGGCGCGAGGGCCGGCTTTCAATGGAGGTGAGGCTGATGCGGTTGCGCTCGAAGGGCTTCAGCATGGCCGCCAGGGCCCCCACCCGGTCGCGCAGGGACAGCATCAGCGAGGTCTTGTCGTGGCCGGAGGGCCGGCTGAAGGTCCGGCCCAGCACCAGGAAGCGCGTCCGGTTGTCGCTTTTGTCCTGGATGTTGCGGAAGACCTCGCGCAGCCCGTAGAAACGGCCCGCCCGGGGGTCGCCCACCGAGGCCAGGCGCCCGTCCCTGGCCGCCATCTGGGCCGCCACCGTGGTGCTGGAAACCTCCACGCGCTTCAGCCCCGGCAGGCGCTTGTCCAGCCAGCCGCGGGCCTGGGCCAGGGGCTGGGGGTGGGAGACCACCGTGGTCACGCCCTTCAGGCTGCCGGACCTGGACATCAGGCACAGCCGGATGGCCATGGTCAGCTCGCTGCAGATCCTCAGGTCCGATTCGACGAAAAGGTCCAGGGTGTGGCGGATGACCCCCTCGGTGGAGTTCTCCACCGGCACCACGCCCAGGTCGGCCCGGCCCTGCTCCACCTCGGCGAAGGTCTCGGGGATGCTGGCCACCGGCACGTACTCGCAGCTCTGCCCGAACTTGGAGAGCGCGGCCAGGTGCGAAAAGGTCATGGGCGGGCCCATGTAGGCGATGCGGGGCCGGCCCTCCAGGGCCAGCGAGGCCGACATGATCTCGCGGTACACGGCCATCAGGGCCTCGTTGGGGAAGGGCCCCGGATTCTCGCGGGTCAGGCGCTGGTAGACCTGCTTCTCCCGGTGGGGGGCCCAGGTCGAAGCCGCCTTGGAGGCGCGCTTGATCTCGCCCACCCTCTGGGCGAGCCGGGCGCGCCGGTTCAGCAGTTCAAGAACCTTCCCGTCAATCCCGTCGATCTGCTTTCGCGCCTGCTCCAGCGGCTTCATCACCCCTCCGTTTCTTGGCCCGGCGCGGCCCGCGCCCGGCTTCGTCCCCCGGTTCGGACTTCAGGGCAAGGTCGCGCAGCCCCTCCACCTCGCGGGGAAGCAGGTGGCGCCACTCGCCGGGCTTCATTTCCGTGATGTCCAGGAAGCCGAAGGCCACCCTCTCCAGCCTCAGGCAGGCGTGGCCGATGGCCTGGCACATGTGCTTCACCTGCCGGTTGCGGCCCTCGCGCAATTCCAGCAGCAGCAGGCTGTTCTTCTCCTTCACCGAAAGCACGCGGGCCCGGGCCGGCCGGGTCCGGCCGCCCTCGATGTAGACCCCCTTGCGCAGCTTTTCCAGCTTGTCCGGGGAGGGCACCCCCTTGACCTTGGCGACGTAGGTGCGGGCCACGTGGTGGCGGGGATGGGCCAGCAGGTTGGCCAGCTCGCCGTCGTTGGTCAGGAGCAGGGCCCCGCTGGTGTCGAAATCCAGGCGCCCCACCGGGAAAAGCCGGGCCCTCACTCCCTTGACCAGGTCGGTCACCTTGGGCCGGCCCTGCGGGTCGTCCAGGGTGCAGATGGTCCCCTTGGGCTTGTACAAAAGGACGTAGGCGGGCGTCTCACCGTGGACGCGTTTGCCGTCCACCTTGACCGAGTCCACGGCGGGATCCACCTTGGCGCCCAGCTCGCGCACCACGGTTCCGTTGACCGTGACCCGCCCGTCGAGCATCATCTGTTCGGCTTGGCGCCGCGATGCCACGCCGGAATGCGATAAAAATTTTTGCACCCGTTCTTGCATCACGACTCCTCGTCTTCCTCGTCTTCCTCGTCTTCCTCGTCTTCCTCGTCTTCCTCGTCTTCCTCGTCTTCCTCGTCTTCCTCGTCTTCCTCGTCTTCCTCGTCTTCCTCGTCTTCTTCTTCTT
>JAJYGY010000021.1 GCA_021790555.1 bacterium | reverse complement strand
GAAGGCGGCGCCCCTGCCCGTGTCCATGACGCAGAGGATGTTGACGTCGCCGACGTAGCCCTTGGTTTCCCCGCCCGACGCGATGGCGCGCAGGGCCGAACGGGCCATGATCTCGGCGATGTGCCCCTGCTTGGCGCGCCAGGACGGCCCCAGCAGGGCGGCCGTGTCGCCCACCGCCCAGACCCGCTCCAGGCCCTGCACCCGGCAGCGCTCGTCCGTCACCACGAAACCGGCCGGGTTGAGGGGAAGGCCGGAATCCGCGAGGGCCGGATGGCCGGCCCCGGCCGCCAGGAAGAGGGTCAGGGAGCTTTCCAGGCGCGACCCGTCCTCGAAGACCACCGCGGCCGGCTCGAAGCGCGCGATCTTCCTGCCGAAGTGGAGTTCCACCCCCTTGCGCCTCAGCATCGCTTGCGCCGCCCGGGCGGCCTTCTCCCCCATCCGCTCGCCGGGGTTGGGCATGGGCGCGAAGAAACGCAGGTCCACCCGCCGCCGCAGCCCCCTTCCCCGCAGCCAGGAATCGATGTTGAACATCAGCTCGAAGGCCGGGCCGCCCCGCATGGCCGAAGGGTCCTTGGGATTCCCGCCGAACCCCACGGCCAGGCTTCCGCCCCTCCCCGCGAGGTCCTCCAGGCGGCGGCGGATCTCGGAGGCCTCCTCCGGCCGGCCGCAGACGCTCAGGGTGTGTTCCTGCCCCTCCAGGCGCGTCTTGGCCCCGCCCAGGGCCAGCACCAGGTGGTCGAAATCGTCCCCCAGGCGGAGCGCCCGCCCCGAGGCCAGGCGCACCTCGGCTCCGGAGCCCGCCACCGCGGCCACGGCGTCGACCCGCAGGGCGAACCCGTGCGCGCGGGCCAGGCCTTCCAGGGACAGCCGCACCTTCTCAGGCCCGGTCTCCCCGGTGGCCACCCAGATGCTGACGGGATACAGCCACAGGTAGTCCCGGTCGGACACCAGCGTGGCCTCCAGCCCCAGGCGCCGCGCCTGAATGGCCGCCTCCAGGCCGCCGATGCCTCCACCCAGGATCAGGACGCGCGTGGACATGGCCTCCCCCTCAGTTCAACGCCTTTTTCAGCTCCGCCTCGGAGGTCAGCCCCGTGAAGCGCCGGTCCACCCTGCCCTGGCGGAAGACGAGCAGCGTGGGGATCCCGGCGATGCCGAAGCGGCCGGCCAGGGTGGGGTCCACCTGCACGTTCACCTTGCCCACCCTGGCCTTGCCGGCCAGGGAAACCGCCAGGGCCGACACGATGGGCCCCTGCACCCGGCAGGGCATGCACCAGGGCGCCCAGAAGTCCACCAGCACGGGCTTGTCCGAACCCAGGACCTCCTTGTCGAAATTGGCGGAATCCAGGTGGATCAGGGGGCTGTTCGGATCGTCCTTTTCCGCAGGGGTGAGCCACATCCCCAGTTGCGACCAGAGCAGCCAGGCCACCAGCAGCCCCATCCCCAGGTCCATCCAGTGCCGCGCCGTCCAGTCCAGAAGGTTCTTGGCGGTTTCCATCCCTTTCTCCTTGGCTTGAGGTCCGTCCCAAGGACAGAGACAAACCCCAGAAAAAGGATTCCCGGCGTTCCGGGAAGGAATCCGCCTCAGCGTCCCTGCCCCATCCGGCCACGGCCCCATCCCGGCCCGGCCGCGGCGGAGCCCTGGAAACCGGTGGGAAGGGCGAAGGGCAACGCCAGGGCCGCCAGCAGGGCCAGCCCCAGCAGGGCCAGGCAGGCCCAGCCCAGGCCACGCCTGGAGGGCGCGCAGCCCCGCGGGCCCAGGAACATGCCCAGGGCCCAGCGGGCGTGCAGGGCCAGGTGCAGCGCCAGCAGGCCCAGGAAAATCCAGGCGGCCCAGGAGTGCGCGTACCCCCACTGGTGGCGGTTGAGCCCCAGAAGCGAAAGCCCCCTGGACGGCGAACCGGGAGGCAGCGTGAACTCCATCACCAGCCCGGTGGCCAGCAGCGCCAAAAAGGCCGCCAGGGCCGGGACCTCCACGGCAAGATTCCAATGCGCCCGTCTCATGGCTCCTCCCCGAAGGCCGCCGAAATCCCATGCCCGGCCCGGCCTCCCATCTAGAACACCGCGTTGAAAAGGTAGCCCACCACCAGGATCCCCGCGGCCACGGTGCCGAAGAACAGGGCGATCAGCCTGGGTTTGAGGACCTTCCTGAGGATGATGGCCTCGGGCGCGGACAGCCCGATGACCGACATCATGAAGGCCAGCACCGTGCCAAGGGCGGCGCCCTTCTCCATCAGGGCCTGGACGATGGGGATGATGCCGGCCGCGTTGCTGTACATGGGCACGCCCATCAGCACCGAAACGGGCACGGCCCACCAGGCCGACCGGCCCATGAACGAGGCCATGAAATCGGCCGGCACGTAGCCGTGGATGAAGGCCCCCACGGCGATGCCGGCCAGCACCCAGGGCCAGACCTTGCCCACGATGTCCCTCACCGCCACGCCGCCGGCCTTCAGGCGCTCCGCCAGGCCGCGCGCCTCGATCTCCCCGCCCGGGGCGGCCCGCAGCTGGTAGACCCAGGGCTCCACCCAGTCCTCCAGGCCCAGGCGCCCGATGAACCAGCCCGCCAGCATGGCCACGGCCAGACCGGTGCCGACGTACAGGGCCGCCACCTTCCAGCCGAAAAGGGCGAAGAGCAGCACCAGGGCCACCTCGTTGACCATGGGCGAGGCCACCAAAAACGTCAGCGTGACCCCCAGGGGCACCCCCGAGGTCACGAAGCCGATGAAAAGCGGCACGGCCGAGCAGGAGCAGAAGGGCGTGGCGATGCCCAGCAGGGCCGCCAGCACGTTGCCCAGGGCCTCGCGCCGGCCCGCCAGCATGGCCCGCGCCCTGCCCGGGGTGACGAAGCTGCGCAGCACGCCCACCCCGAAGACCACCGCCAGCATCAGCATGAGCACCTTGGGGCCTTCGAAGGCGAAGAAGTCCACGGCTCCGGCGAACCGGCTGGACGGGCCCAGCCCGGCCAGGCCGAAGGTGAACCAGGACGCCAGTCCCCGCAGCCGGGAGTAGATCAGCACCCAGGCGGCGCAGGCCAGCGCCAGTCCCAGCCCCGGGACCCAGGCCGGCCGGGCCGCGGCCGGCCCCTCGGCGTTCAGGCCTCGTTCAGCCATGGGCCGATCTCCTTGGCGGTGGGCACCCGGCCCGAGCACTTCACCCTGCCGTTGACCACCAGGGCCGGGGTCCGCATGACTCCAAAGGCCGTGATCATCGCCATGTCCTCCACCTTCTCCACCACGCCCGGCCTGCCGCTCTGGGCCAGGGCCTTTTCGGCCTCGGCCACCAGGCTCCTGCACTTGGCGCACCCCATTCCCAGCACCTTGATTTCCACTTCAGCCTCCCGTTTGCCTGGTTTCAGTTTCCATTCCCGGCCCTGGCCCGCCTTCCCCTGGCCCCGCAGGCCCGGCGCCCGGAACAGCCCGGCTGGCAGAAACAGCCTTCGCCCAGGCCGCCCTGGGCGAAGGCCCGAAGCACCTCCTCCACCCGGCCCGCCACGAAGCTCTCCACCCGGATGCCGGCGCGGCGCAGGAGCGCCTCGGTTTCGCGGCAGGCCGCCCCGCAGATCAGCGTGCCCACGCCCAGGGCCCGCAGGGCCTCGGGCCGGGAGGCCTGGCCGGGCCTTTCCAGGCGCAGGCAGCGGCGCTGTCCCGGACGCGGCCCCAGCACCAGCAGATGGCGCGCCTCCTCCAGCAGCGGCGAGACCTGGCCCTGGAAAACCGTCACGGCCAGCCCTTCCCCGGCGGTCTGCGGGGCGGGAACGGCGCGGGTCACGGCGCCGCTTCTCGCGGCCGGCCGGGGTGTTGGCCCTCCACCTCCCCGGACCGCGCCGCACCCGGGGCGCCTTCCCGATGGAAAGGCGCTCCGGGAGCCCTGCGACACCGGCCTTCCTGCCGGCGCCCGCCCCCTGCGTGGGGCCCCGCGCCGCGTGCCGGCCCCCTTCCCCAGGCCCGTCCGCGCGCGCAAGGCCCGGGGCCGAAACGCCCCGTCTTCTTCCGGGGTTCCACCCCACCGGCTTCGGCTTCCATGTCACCTCCCCAATGGCTTTCCCGCGAAACCTTCTTCCTTCAATGTCCGCAGCCGCAGCCCCCTTCTTCCCCGTCCTCGTGGGCCCCGCAGCAGCCCGAGGCCCGCTCTTCCAGCCGGCCCTCCAGGGCCAGCCGGGCCAGTTCCTCGGGTGGAAGGTCGGGCGCCCCGGCCACCACGCGGCAGCCCCCTTCCTCAAGGATCTCCTGGGCCCTCCCCCCCAGGTGGCCGGCCACCACCAGGGTCACCCCATGGTCCAGCAGCCACTTGGGCACCGCGCCCGGTTCGTGGGGCGGCGCCTCCCTGGTCTGGGCGTGGATCACCGCCTTGGCGTCCACGTCCCCGGTGAAAAAGACGAACTCACGGCACCGCCCGAAGTGCCCGGAAAGCCTTCCCTTCTCCACCGGCATCGCGATCAAGATGCGGTTCATGGAATCCTCCTTGTCGCCGTCTCCCTTGGATTGGACCGCGGGCATCCGCCGCCCTCCCTGCCTGGAAAGGCAAGAAGGATGCCAGTCCGCCCCCCGGAAAAAGGGGCGAAAAAAAAGCCCCCGTGGCGGGATTGCCACGGGGGCTTCGCGAAAAGAGGTGCTTTTGTGCTACTGGTCTTTGGAAGGTCCGGTGGGCGGGGGGCTTGGCATGCGCTTGAGGATGCGGTGGAGGGTGGTCTTGTGCATGCCCAGGCGCCGGGCCGCGGCCGTGCGGTTGCCTTTGGAGGCGAGGATGGCCGCGCGCACGGCCTCCTGCCTGGCCTCGTCCAGGCCCTGGCGGTAGGCGGTGGGGTCCCGGCCAGGCGGGCGCCCCCGGAATTCCTCGGGCAGGTGGAGGGGCAGGATGTCCCCCCGCGGGCAGAGGGCGAAGGCGCGCTCCAGCACGTTCTCCAGCTCGCGGACGTTGCCGGGCCAGTCGTGGGCCTCCAGCAGGCCCAGGGCCTGGGGGCTCAGGGCCCTGGCCTCGCCGCCCTGGAGGCGCCGGAGGCGTTCCAGGAAATGGGCGGCCAGCAGGCCGATGTCCTCGCGCCGCCGGCGCAGGGGGGGCAGCAGGAGGCGCAGCACGTTGACCCGGTAGTAGAGGTCCTGCCGGAAGGTGCCGGCCTGGACCATGGCCGGCAGGTCGCGGTGCGTGGCGGCCAGCACCCGCGCGTCCAGGCGCTGGGGCAGGTTCGAGCCGAGCGGTTCGAAGGTCTTCTCCTGCAGCACCCTCAGCAGCTTGGCCTGCAGGGAGGGCCCCAGGTCGCCGATCTCGTCGAGGAAGAGCGTGCCGCCGCGGGCCTGGGCCAGCCGGCCCGGCTTGTCCCGGGCCCCGGTGAAGGCCCCGGCGCGGGTGCCGAAAAGCTCCGATTCAAGCAGGGGTTCCGGGATGGCGGCGCAGTTGACGGCCACGAAGGGGCCCTTGGACCGGGCCGACCGGGCGTGCAGGGCGCGGGCCGCCAGTTCCTTGCCCGTGCCGGTCTCCCCCAGGATGAGCACCGTGCTTTCGCTCTGGGCCAGCCGGGGCAGGGTCTCGAAGACCGCCTTCATGGCCGGGCTGCGGCTGACCAGCCCCTCCACCTGGGCCTGGCCCTTCAGTTCGCGCCGCAGCTCCTCCACCAGGGACAGGTCGCGGAAGGTCTCGGCGCCCCCCACCACCCTTCCCCTGGCGTCCTTCAGCAGGGCCGTCGAGACGGAAATGGGAAGCCGCCTCCCCTTGACGTCCACGATGTAGGCGGCCCGTTCCACCAGGGGCCTGCCGGATTTCAGCGTGTGGCGCAGGGCGCAGCCCGATTCGCAAAGGCTGGCCTTGAAGACCTCGAAGCAGGGCCTGCCCAAGGCCTCCGAGCGCGGCACCCCGGTGATGTCCTCGGCCGCGCGGTTGAAGGACGTCACGCGGAAGCCGTGGTCGACCGTGAAAACGCCCTCGGAAATGCTGTCCAGGATGGCCGCGGTGAAGCATTGGCCGTCCAGCCATTTAGGCCCTTCTTTCATGGTCCCCCCCCTTTCGAGGAACCATTTTAAGCCCGCCGCCTCCGGGCCTTTATGACGGGCGTCATGCGCGCCCTCTTCAGTGCCAGATCCCCATGGTGGCGGCCTGGGACAGGTTGATCAGGCTCTGGGGCAGCAGGCCCCAGAAAAGCAGCAGCAGGGCGCAGAAGACGGTCATCCAGGCCCCCCAGCCCTCGAACAGGGGCAGGCCGGCCTCGCGGGCCGCGGGGCGCATGTACAGGTGGACCACCAGGCGCAGGTAATAGGCGGCCGAAAGGACGCTGTTGAGCACGGCAACCACCACCAGCCCCACCTGCCCCGCCTCCACGGCGGACTTGAAGAGGAAGAACTTGGCCGTGAAGCCGGCCGTGGGGGGCAGGCCGGCCATGGAGAACATGGCCAGGGCCAGGGCCGCCCCGAAGACGGGCTTGGCGAAGCCCAGCCCGTTGAAGTCCTCCAGCATGGGAGGGCGTCCCAGGAGCGCCTGGGGCCAGCCGGCCTCCAGCGCGGCCACCAGCCCGAAGGCGGCGAAGTTCATCAGGACGTAGACCAGCACGTAGGCCATCAGGGCGCTGGCCCCGTCCGGGCTGTGCCCGCCCAGCACCGCCACCAGGCCCACCAGCGCGTAGCCGCTGTGGGCGACGCTGGAATAGGCCAGCATGCGCTTGACCGACTTCTGGCGCAGGGCGGCCAGGTTGCCCACCATCATGGTCAGAACGGAAAGCAGCAGCAGCACCCGGCCCAGGGCGTAGGACGAGGGCCCGGCCTGGAAGAAGTCCAGGGGATCGGCCACCAGCCCCACCAGGCGCAGCAGCGCCACCATGCCGGCCACCTTGGCCCCGGCCGAAAGGAAGGCCGACACCGGGGTGCTGGCCCCCTCGTACACGTCCGGCACCCAGAAGTGGAAGGGCACCAGGCCCACCTTGAAGGCGAAGGCGGCCAGCATCAGGCCCAGGCCCGCCAGCATCAGGGCCCGCTGGGCCTCGCGCAGCGCCGGGGACTGCCAGGCCGTGACGAAATCCTGGTAGCGCACGCTGCCCGTGGCGCCGAAGACCAGGGCCAGGCCGAAAAGGAAGAAGGCCGCCGCGAAGGCCCCGGGCAGGAAGTACTTCAGGGCCGCCTCGCGGTTGCCGGCCAGGCGCTTGTTGAAGCCGGCCAGCACGTACATGGCCAGGGAGAAGGTCTCCAGGTCCACGAAGGTGCCCAGGAAGTTCACGCTGCCGCACAACTGCATCATGCCGAAAAGGGCGAAGAGCAGCAGGGCGTAATATTCGGCGTGGTCCAGGCCCAGGTTCCGGGAACCGGATTTCCCCGCGGCCAGGGTGAGGATGCCGATGCCCAGCAGGATGAACTTGGCCATGCCGGAAAGCCCGTCCACCCTCAAAAAGCCGGGGAAAACCTCCTGGGGCATGCCCCAGGACCGCGCGCCCAGGCCCAGCAGGCCCAGGCCCAGGACGGCCATGCTGACATAGAGCACCCGCGTCTTGGAGCCCTTCTGGGGCCACAGCAGCTCCAGGGCCAGGACCGCGAAGGCCCCCAGCAGCACCACCAGGTCCGGGTAGATGCCGGGCAGGTTGTTCATGGAAATCACGCCGTTCATTCAGTTCCCCTTTCGGGCTCGTCCTTCATTCCACCGTGGATCACTTCATCGCCACCGCGACCGGGGCGGTGAGGGACTGCAGAGACTGGCTCAGGCTGGGCCCCATGCGCGAAAGCAGCAGGTTGGGGAATATGCCGGCCACGAAAATGACCAGCACCAGGGCCCCCAGCACCAGCCTTTCACGGCCGTCCAGGTCTGGCACCGGGCCGCGCATGGCCTCGCCGGAGGGTCCCAGCATCACCTTCTTGACCAGGCCCAGCATGTAGGCCGCGCCCAGGATCAGCCCCAGGGCGCCCAGGGCGCCGGCCAGCACGCGGTACTGGAAGGCCCCCCACAGGGAAAGGAACTCGTTGACGAAGCCGTTGGTGCCCGGCACGCCCATGAAGGAAAAGGCGGCGGGCAGCAGCAGCAGGCCCAGCGCCGGCATGCGGGCGTAGGCACCCCCGTGCCGCGAAAGCTCGTCGGTGCCCAGGCGCTCCCACAGCAGCCCGGCCACGAAAAACAGCGCCGCGATGGACACGCCGTGGTTGACCATGGTCAGAAGCCCGCCCTGCCAGCCCGCCAGGTCGAGGCTGAACAGGCCCAGCACGCAAAGGCCCATGTGCGACACCGAGGCGTAGGAAAGCAGGCCCTTGAAGTCCGGCTGCACCAGGGCCATGCCGGCGCCGTAGAGCAGGCTGGCCAGGGCCAGGCCCGCCACCAGGGGCTGGGCCGCGTGGGCCGCCAGGGGGAAGAAGGGCAGGCAGAAGCGCAGCATGCCGTAGCTTCCCATCTTGGCCAGCGAGCCCGCCAGCAGGATGACCCCGGCCACGGGGGCCTGGCGGTAGGCCTCGGGCAGCCAGGAATGCAGGGGGAAGAGGCCGGCCTTGATGGCGAAGGCCAGGAAGAATGCCCCGAAGAGCCAGGCCTGGTAGCCCAGCGGCAGGGTCAGTCCCTGCCAGTCGGCCATGTCGAAGCTGGTCTTGCCCGTCAGGGTGCGCACCTGGAAGTACATCACCAGGATGGCCGCCAGCATCAGCAGGGACCCGAAAAGGGTGTAGAGCAGGAACCGGGTGGTGGCCGCCACGCGCTTCTCCCCTCCCCAGACCCCGATGAGCAGGTAGATGGGGATGAGCGAGGCCTCGAAAAAGAGGTAGAACAGCACCACGTCCCTGGCCAGGAAGGCGCCCTGGGCCGCGCCCTCGGCGGCCAGGATGAGCATGGCCATGGCCCTCCAGTGGTCCGGCCGCTTCCAGGCGGCCAGCAGCGCGGCCAGCCCGAGCAGGCCGTTGAGCGCCACCAGGAACACCGAGATGCCGTCCACGCCCAGGCGGTAGCCCAGGCCCCAGGCCGGCACCCAGGGCAGGTATTCGGAGAACTGCGCGCCCGCCAGCGAGCCGTCGAAGCGGGCCAGCAGCAGCAGGCACAGGGCCATTTCGGCCAGGGCCAGCGCCAGGGCGGCGGCGCGCGCGGCCTTGGCCCGGCCCTCGGGCAGGGCCATCAGCCCCATGCCGCCCAGCACCGGCAGCCAGATGATCCAGGATAAAAGGTGGTTCATGCCTCTCCCTTCAAACAGGCCCCTTTAGATCAGGCCCGCCAGCATCGCCAGGATCAGGACCACACCCAGCACGAAGGCCCCCAGGTAGAAGCGCACGTACCCGGTCTGCAGCAGGGTCAGGGTGGACCCGGCCGCCTCGGCCATGGAGCCCGCCAGGTCCACCAGGTTGGCGATGATCCCCTCGTCGACGAACCTCCAGACAAGGCGGCACAGGCCCCTGAAGCCGTCCACGAAGACGGCCTGGTAGGCCTCGTCAAAGTAGTACTTGTTCCACAGCAGGGCGTGGACCCCGCGCGCGGCGGGACTTTCCATCAGCCGGGAGGGCAGGTCCGAATGCCGGGCGAAGACGCGCCAGCAGAAGGCCAGGCCGCCCAGGGCGATGGCCGAGGCCAGCAGCAGCAGGGCCCAGTCCGGCACCGCCTGGGCCGCGGCTTGGGCCGCCGGCATCAGGCCGGCGGGCAGGTCGAAGAAGGCCGGGGCCATCCAGTCGCGGAAGGGCTGGAACCGGGTCCAGGATTCGGGGAGGCCCAGCAGGCCGGCCAGCAGCGCCGCCGCGGCCAGCAGGACCATGGGCAGGGTCATGGCGGCCGGGCTTTCGTGGACGTGGTCCCAGGCGTCCTTTTCCATCCGGGTCTCGCCGTGGAAGACCTTGAACACCAGGCGGAAGGCGTAGACCGCGGTGAGCACGGCGGTGAGGGTGCCGGCCAGCCACAGCCAGGGGCTGCCGCCCGGGGAAACCAGGGCCTGGCGCAGGATCTCGTCCTTGCTGAAGAATCCGGAGGTGAGGGGGAACCCTGCCAGGCACAGGGCGCCGGCCAGGAAGGTCCAGTAGGTGACCGGCATCCTGGCCTTCAGGCCGCCCATGCGGGTCATGTCCAGTTCGCCGCCCATGGCGTGCATCACGCTGCCGGCGCCCAGGAACAGCAGCGACTTGAAGAAGGCGTGGGTGAACAGGTGGAAAAAGGCCGCCGTGTAGGCGCCCACCCCGGCGCCCAGCATCATGTAGCCCAGCTGCGAGATGGTGGAATAGGCCAGCACGCGCTTGATGTCGGTCTGCACCAGGGCGATGCTGGCCGCCAGGAAGGCCGTGGCCACGCCCGTCCAGGCCACCGTGGCCATGGCGGCAGGGGAGGCCTGGAACAGCGCGTGGCAGCGCAGCACCATGAACACGCCGGCGGCCACCATGGTGGCCGCGTGCATCAGGGCCGACACCGGGGTGGGGCCCTCCATGGCGTCCGGCAGCCAGACGTGCAGGGGCACCTGGGCCGACTTGCCCACGGCCCCGGCGAAGAGCAGCAGGGGCACCACCGTGGCGAGCGCCCCCCGGCCCGCCAGCAGGCCCGGGTTGCCGAGGATGGCGGGGAAATCCAGGGTATGGTAGTTGACCAGCAGGGCCAGGATGCCCAGCAGGAACCCGAAATCCCCCACCCGGTTGACCAGGAAGGCCTTCACGCCGGCCTTCACCGCGCTTTCCCTGCCCCTGTAAAAGCCGATGAGAAGGTAGGAGGACACCCCCACCAGCTCCCAGCCCAGGAACATCACCAGGAAGCTGCCGGCCATCACCAGCACCAGCATGGAGAAGACGAAGAAGTTGAGGTAGGCGAAGTAGCGCGAGAACTCGCCCTCGTCCTCCCCGCCCATGTAGGCGATGGAGTAGACGTGGATGAGCAGGCCCACCCCGGCCACCAGGCTCGCCATGAGGGCCGAAAGCGGGTCCAGCAGCAGGGAGAAGCCCAGGTTGACGCCCCCGACGCTGATCCAGGAATAGAGGGTGCCGAAGATCTGCCGGCTTCCCTGGTCGCTCAGGGGGAGGTCGGCCACCCTGGAAAAGGCGTACAGGGAGAACAGCAGCGCCAGGCCCACTGCCAGGCTGGAAAGCACGCCCGACATGGCCCGCGTGAGCTTCCCGCCCCACAGCCGGTTCACCAGGGCCATGGCCAGCGGAAGGAAGAGGACCCAGTACACGGAGGTCAATTCAAGTTCCTTTCCGATCGAAGGGAGCGCGGGCGCTCAGCCCCGCAATTCCGAAACATGGTCCACGTCCACGTCCTGCCGGACGCGGAAGATGGCGATGAGGATGGCGAGGCCCACGGCCACCTCGGCCGCGGCAACGGCCAGGACCAGGAAGACCATGGTCTGCCCGTCCAGCAGGCCGAAATAGCCGGAAAGGCCCACCAGGGCCAGGTTGGCCGCGTTGAACATCATCTCCACGCACATGAACAGCACCAGCGGGTCGCGGCGGAAGGTCACGCCGGCCGCGCCCACGCTGAAGATCGCCGCCGCCAGCCCCAAGGTGAATTCGATAGGCACGCCACCCTCCTCTCAAAGCCGTACTCGGTGCGTTTCAGTCTTCCAGCTTCCTCTTGGCCATCACCAGGATGCCCACCGCGGCCACCACCAGCAGCACCGAGATGACCTCGAAGGGCAGCAGGTACTGGGTGTAGAGCATGCGTCCCAGGGCCGCCACGTTCCCCCGCCCCAGGTCCGCGGACGCCGAAACCGGGTTTGCCAGGGCCAGGGCCGGGGCGTGCCGGTCGAGCACGTAGAAGAGCAGGCCCGCCAGGCCCAGTCCCAGCGCCAGGCTCAGGCCCGCCTGCAGGGCCTCCTGGCGCCAGTCCAGGCGCCCCAGCACCGAGGCGTCCAGGATCATGATGGCGAAGATGAAAAGCACCATCACGGCGCCCCCGTAGACCATCACCTGCAGCACGGCCACCAGCGGGGCGCTGAGGCAGGCGTAGAGCACGGCCAGGCAGAGCAGGTGGGCCACGAAAAGGTAGGCGGCCCAGACCGTGTGCCGGGTGAACACCACGCTCAGGGCCGAGGCCAGGGCCAGGGCCGCGAAGGTGAAGAAAAGCGCCTGGGTCAGTCCCATTCCAGACCTCCCCGCTTCCAGACGTAGAACAGGGCGAAGGACACCACGCCCAGGAACAGCCCCATCTCGGCCAGGCCGAAAAGCTTCAGGTCGTCCAGGTAGACCATGGCCCAGGGATAGAGCATCACGGTCTCGATGTCGAAGAGGATGAAGAGCATGGCCACCAGGTAGAAGTGCACGTGCACCCGCCCTCCCTGGGGCGCCAGGGGCAGGCTGCCCGTCTCGTAGGGCTGGTCCTTGACCGGGTTGCGGCGCTTGGGGCCCAGCACCGAGGCCAGGAAGATGGTGAGGCCGAAGTTTCCGGCGGCGAAGGCCAGGAAGAGGGTGAGGGCCCAGGCGGTTCCCATCAGCGCACCACCGGAGCGACGGAAACCTGGGCCGGCTGGTCTCCGTGGGGGATGACGGCCTCCTCCTTCAGGAGGAAATTGATGTCGAAGACCATGTCCCGCCGGTCGTGGAAGGCGATCTCGACGATGCCGGTGTCCATGCGGATGGCGTCCTTGGGGCAGGCCTCCACGCAGAAGCCGCAGAACACGCACTTGGACATGTCGATGTCGAAGCGCAGGGGGAACTTCTCCACGGCCGGGTCGGGGTGCTCGGCCGCCTCGATGAAGATGCAGTCGGCCGGGCAGGCCGTGGCGCAGAGCATGCAGGCCACGCACTTGGGCGTGCCGTCGGCGCGCTTGGTCAGGCGGTGCCGGGTGCGCGAGCTCAGGGGCGAGACCCGGCGCTCCTCGGGGTAGAGGATGGTGACCGCGGCCTCCTTGTCCCGGGCCAGGCCCAGGGAGTGCAGGGCGTGCAGGGACAGGTTGCGGCAGAAATGCCGGGCCGTGATCCACAGGCCCCGGAAGATCTCCGGCAGGTAGAGCCTCTCCCAGAAATTCAGCGGCTTGTCCTCTAACATGAAAATCTCCCCAGACCAGTCGGGAGTCCCGACTATCCCTTGAGCCAATAAGCCACGACCGCCGTCACCACCAGGTTGGCCAGCGACAGGGG
>JAJYGY010000171.1 GCA_021790555.1 bacterium | reverse complement strand
GTCAGGCTCCCCTTGGTGCTGGCCACCCCGCCCTGGCGCCGGGGGTCCCTTTCGCAGGCCTGCCTCAGGGCCAGGCCCAGTGCCTTGAAGGCGGCCTCCAGCACGTGATGGTTGTTCCTGCCGGCCTGCTGGGTCAGGTGCAGGGTGAGGCGGGCCCGGTCGGCGAAGGCCCGCGTGAACTCCTCCAGCAGCTGCAGGTCGAAGTCGCGCACGCGCCGGTTCTTCAGTTCCAGCCCCCAGGCCAGGTAGGGCCGGCCCGAAAGGTCCAGGCTGGCGCGCACCAGGGCCTCGTCCAGGGGCGCCTCGGCCCAGCCGTAGCGCCGGATGCCCCCCTTGTCTCCCAGGGCCTTGCCCAGGGCCTCGCCCAGGGCCAGCCCAAGGTCCTCCACCAGGTGGTGGTAGTCCACCTTCAGGTCCCCCCGGGCGCGCACCTTCAGGTCGAAGAGGGCCTGGCGCAGCATCACCTCCAGCATGTGCTCGAAGAAGGGGATGCCGGTCTTCAGGTCGGCCCTGCCGCCTCCGTCCAGGTCGAGCGTGAGGTCGATGCGGGTCTCGCGGGTCTCTCGTTGGACTTGGGCCCGTCTGGTTTTCATGGTTCCCCCCCCTTCTCTCCCCCGCCGGCCCCGAAAAATCCGCGGCAGGCGGCCGCGAAAGCCCGGCACTCCCCGTCCGTGCCGGCGCTGACCCTGAGGCAGTCCGAAAGCCGGGGATGCCCGGCGAAGGAGCGCACCCGGATGCCCTGCTCAAGCAGGTGACGGTGCAGAGCCGCCGCCTGGTCCAGCTTCAACAGCAGGAAATTGGCCTCGCTGGGGTAGACCTTCACCTGCCGGTGCCGCCCCAGGGATTCCTCGAGGAATTTCCTGGCCTTCACCAGCCTGGCCAGGCCCTCCTGGAAGGCGGGGCGCATCTTCAGGGCCAGGACCGCCAGGGCCTGCGAGACCTGGTCCAGGTTGTAGGGCAGCCGGGCCTTCTCCAGTTCCGAGGCAAGTTCGCGGTTGGTGAACAGGATCCCCACCCGCAGGCCCGCCAGGCCGTAGGCCTTGCTGAAAGTCCTCAGCACCACCAGGTTGGGGTGGTCCTTCAGGTCCGGCAGGAAACTGGCGCCGGAAAACTCGGCGTAGGCCTCGTCCACCACCACCACGGCCTGGCGCTGGTTCAGCAGTTCCAGAACCCGGGCCCGGTCGAAGCCGTTGCCGGTGGGGTTGTTGGGCGAGGCCAGGAACACCAGCGAAGGCGCCCCGGCCACGGCCCTGTCCAGGAAGTTGGGACTGAGCTGGAAGTCTCCGTCCAGGGGCTCCTCCAGGGGCACCAGCCCGTTGGCCAGGGCGCAGATGCGGTACATCGAGAAGCTGGGCGAGGGGATCAGGCAGCTGCGGTTGACCCCGCCGAAGGCGATCATCAGCAGCTGGATCAGCTCGTCCGACCCGTTTCCGAAGACGATCTCCTCGGGATCCGCCCCATAGGCCCGGGCGGCCTCCTCGCGCAGCGCGAGCGCCCGCGGGTCGGGATAGCGGTTGAAGTCCAGCCGCCCCATCAGTTCCGAGGCGCGCTCCCGGAACCCGGCCGGGGGCCCGTAGGGGTTTTCGTTGGCGTCCAGCAGGATCCCGGCCGGGGCCGTCTCCGGTTCGTAGGGTTTCAGCCGCTGCAGCTCGTCGCGCAGCCGCCGGCGGACGCGCGGCCAGGACATGCTAGTTCCTCCTCGCGCGCACGCTGGCGGCGTGGGCGGTGAGACCCTCGGCCAGGGCCAGGCGCCGGATGTCCCCCTCGGCCGCGGCCAGGGCGGAGCGCGAAAACCGGATGATGGAGGAGCGCTTCAGGAAGGTCTCCACCGAAAGCCCGGATGAGAAGCGGGCCGTCGAACCGGTCGGCAGCACGTGGCTGGGGCCGGCCACGTAGTCCCCCACCGCCTCGGGCGTCTCGGCGCCCAGGAAGATGGCGCCGGCGTTGCGGACCTTGGCCACGTAGTCCTCCGCGTTGCGCACCATCAGTTCCAGGTGCTCGGGGGCCTTGGCGTTGGCCACCTCCAGGGCCATGCCCAGATCCTTCACCAGCACGACCAGCCCGAACCGGGACAGCGAGTCCCGGATTCGGTCGCGCCTCTCCAGGCCCCCCGTCTGGGCGGCCATTTCAAGCTCCACTTTCCGCGCCAGCCTTTCGGAGGGAGTCACCAGGATGGCGGATTCCTCGCCCCCGTGCTCGGCCTGGCTGAGCAGGTCCGCGGCCAGGTAGCGGGGGTTGGCGCCGTCGTCGGCCACGATCAGAATCTCGCTGGGGCCGGGCAGCTGGTCGATGCCCACCTCGCCGAAGACCAGCTTCTGGGCCGCCACCACCCAGCTGCTTCCCGGGCCCACGATCTTGTCCACCTTGGGGATGCTGGCCGTGCCGAAGGCCAGGGCCGCCACGGCGTGGGCCCCGCCCACCTGGTAGATCTCCTCCACCCCGGAGAGATCGGCCGCGACCAGCAGGCGCGGGTCGATCCCCTTTCCCATCCGGTTGGGGGTCACCAGCACCAGTTCCGGCACCCCGGCCACCTTGGCGGGCACCGCGGTCATCAGCAGGGTCGACACCAGGGGAGCCGAGCCTCCCGGGACGCACAGCCCCACCCTCTGGATGGGCCGGATGAGCTGGCCCAGCATCACGCCCGGCCGGACGTGCC
>JAJYGY010000364.1 GCA_021790555.1 bacterium | reverse complement strand
CCCCTCGGGCACGGCCACGCCGTCCTTTTCGCCCTCGCCCAGCGCGACCGCCACTGCCTCCAGCAGCGCCACCCCCACGGCCTCCCCCACTTCCACCGGGACGCGGACGTCCTCGCCGACGCCCACGCGCAGCGCCTCGCCGACGCCCTCCCCCACCGGCACGGGGACGCCCAGCCAAACCCCCACCCCGACCATCAGCCCCACCTTCACGGCCAGCCCGACGGCCAGCCCCACCCCCACCCCGCAGCCGCCCTTTGCCGTCGACTTGAAGGTTTACAACGCCGCCGGGGAGGTGGTGGCCGAGGTGGCCCGGGGCCTGGGGGTCTACAGCCAGCCCTCGGGCCTGGACTGCCTGGATTCGGGCTTCCTCCCCGACCAGGGGGGCCAGGGCCTTTTCCGGGTCGACGGGCCGGGTCTGGTGCTGGCCTGGGACGGCTCCAACACGGGAGGCCAGTTCGTCGCCGGCGGAACCTACACGGCCGTGCTCACCTGCCTGGATCCCTTCGGCAGGACGACCACCTACACCAGCCAGGTGGCGGTCCTGAGGCAGCCCGACGCCGTGCGGGTCGACATCTACAACAGCGCCGGGGAACTGGTGCGGCATTTCGACGCGCAAAGGGGGGACGCCGGGTCCGGCACCCAGCTGGGGCTTTCCTGCAAGGCCTTCGTTCCCCCGGACGGCGCCGCGGCGGCCGGCCAGGGCCTTGGCATCCGGTTCGGGCCGGGGCCCGCGGACCAGGTGTCCTGGGACGGCCGCAACGACCAGGGGGTCCCGGTGGCGAGCGGCAGCTACGTGGTGAAGGTGCTGCTGCAGGGCCCCGGAGGGGAAAGCGTCCTGACCGACACGGTGGCCGTGCTGGAGGCGGGGGGGAACACCCTGGCCTCCGCCATCCTGGCCCCCAATCCGGCGGGGCGGGACGGAAGGGTGCGGCTGCTCTACACCCCCGCCGCCGGGGAAACCGCGCGGGCGGGGCTCTACGACCTGGCCGGGGAACTCGCGGGCACCTGCGCGGACCCGGGGGGGACGGGAAGCATGGTCCTGGACGTCTCCAGGCTGCCGTCGGGAGTCTACCTGGTGGATCTTGAGGCCTGCCGGGGGGGCCGGGTGGTGGGCCGGCGGGTTCTGCGCCTGGCCGTGCTCAAATGAGGGGGTTGCTGCCCCTGCTTCTGTTCACGCTGGCGGGGCTGGCGGGTCCGGGCCTGGCCGCCTGCGGCAGCGGCCTGACCGTCACCGCGGCGACCCTTTACATCACCGGCGACGACGCCGTGGACGTGTACATCAACGGCAACAAGCTGGCCAGCACCCCCGACGGCTTCGGAGGGGGCCCGGCCTGGGCCTATCCCGTGCCGGCCGGCTGGCTGAATCCGGGCGGCAACAACGCCATCGCCACCACCCTCTACGACTACCACGGCGGCAGCGGCGGGGTCAGCTACAAGCTGGTGGTCCAGTTCAGCGACGGCAGCACCCAGGAGATCATCAGCGACCCCGGCCAGTTCAGCATCACCCAGTTCCGGGACGGGTACAACACCCCCGGCCCGCTGTTCTACCCGCCTCCCGACGGGGCCGGCAACCAGTGGTACGACACCCACTACACCGAGGGCTCGGGCTGGAACCCGGTGCTGGTGTATTCGCCGCCCTGCTACGCCGGCTGGACGACCATTTCCTACAGCGGCGGCACGGTGCCCTGGATCGGGGCGGTGGCCTGCGGGGCGGAGGTGGAGTACATCACCTATTCCTTCCGCCAGACCTTCAGCCTGTGCGCCTTCGAAACGCCCACGGTCACCCCCACTCCCACCCCCAGCTTCACGCCGGCGGCCTGCGCCCTGACCTACCGCGTCAACGCCGGGGGCGGCGCCTACACCGACAGCCAGGGCAACGTCTGGTCGGCCGACCAGGCCTACAGCGCGGGAGGCTGGGGCTATTCCGGCGCGGTCGGAAGCCTGGCTTCGGCCTACACGGTGGCGGGCACCTCCGACCCCACGCTGTACGGCACCCAGGCCGAGGGCGGCAACACCAGCTTCGACTACCTGTTCACCCTCCCCAACGGCACCTACCAGGTGACCCTGAAGTTCGCGGAGATCTACTACACCCAGCCCGGGGAGAGGGTCTTCAGCGTGGCGGCGCAGGGCGCCACCGTGATCAGCAACCTGGACCTGGTGGCCGTGGCCGGACCCACCACGGCCTATGACCAGACCTTTTTGGTGAGCGTGACCACGGGCCTGCTGGACCTCAACTTCAGCTCCGCGGCGGCCTACCACCCGGTGGTGGCGGCCATCCAGGTGCAGGGGCAGGTCCCGGGCTGCTCGCCCAGCCCCAGCCTGACCCCCACCCGCACGCCCACCCCCTTGCCCACGGCCACGCCGGTGGCCTGCGGCTGGGCCGAGCGGGTCAACGCCGGCGGGGCGGCCTACACCGACAGCGGCGGAAACGTCTGGTCGGCGGACCAGGCCTATTCCACGGGGGGCTTCGGCTACCTGGGTGCCACCAGCACCTATTCCACCGGCAGCGCCATCGGCGGAACCTCCGACCCCACGCTCTACCAGTCGGAGCGCCAGGGCGGGCCCCTGGAGTACGAATTCACCGTGCCCGACGGCACCTACCTGGTCACCCTGAAATACGCCGAACTGTACTGGAGCTCGGCGGGCCAGAGGGTCTTCAGCGTGACCATCAACGGCCAGCCGGTG
>JAJYGY010000283.1 GCA_021790555.1 bacterium | reverse complement strand
CGCGCTCTGCAGGGTCATGGCCACGCCGCCATACTGCACGTTGGTCAGGGTGCCCCCGTTGGGCGAAGCGCTGTCCTCCACCCGCACCACCAGCAGTTCGTTGGGTTTCGAAGGGATGTTGTAGCCAAAGCTGAAGTTCGGCCCCGAGCCGATGCAGCCATGGCCGATCATGGAGGCCTGCACGAACTGGGGCGCCCCGCAGCCGGCCGGATAGGGAGTGGAGGTGGCCGAGAAGGTCGGGCTGTTGGAGAAGGTCGGCGTGACGGAAAACGTGGGCGTGATGGTGGGGGTGTCGGTGTTCGAGGGGCAGTTGTTGGTGGTCACCGGAAGGGGCGTGTAGGTGGCCGCCAGGGTGGGGGTGGCCGTGTACCCGCAGGGATTTGAATCGGCCGTGGTCTGGGCCACCTCCTGGTAGTTGTACTGCCCGCCCGTGCCGGCGGTGAAGCCGTAATAGACGTTGGCGTTGCCCCCCAGCATGGTGCTGACGAAGTTGGAGGGGAAGGTCCACGTGGCCCGGGTGCTGCCGTCGAAGATCACGGTCAGGGTGGTGGTCGCGGCGTTCCACTGGAACTCCACGGTGTGGTCGGCCCCGTCCTTGACGTTGGTGGTGCTGGCGCTGATCTGGGGCCTTCCGCAGGTTCCCGACACCGCCCCGGTGCCCCCGCAGGCGCCCGGGCCGGCGTTGGAGGCGCTGCCGTCCACCTGGATCTCCAGGTTGTCGTAGGCCGGGTCGTTGTAGGGGGAAATCGTGTTCTGGTAGGTGTCGAAGGCCACGGCGATGGAGCTGCCGATGTTGGTGTAGCCGTGGTCGGCGGAATACAGGCCCAGGGCGTTGGTGCCCTGGTTCTGGAGCACGAAGTCGATGCCGTCGGCCCCGCAGGTGTTCAGCCCGAAGTTCATCACGAACGTCAGGTCGAAGTTGCTGCTGAGGCTGATCTGGCAGGGGTCCCACATGGAGGCGGCGGCCCAGGTGGTGTCCTGGGTCAGGTCCACCCTGCCCGGGCTGTTCATGGGCTGGGCGACGCCGTTGAGCACCCAGGGGATGTTGGCATAGGCGCGCGCCAGGCCCGGCTGGAGCAGGGCCAGGGACAACATCCCGGCGAAAGCCAGTTGTAGACCGGACACGCGGCGCATCAAAGTCCCTTTCGACCGTGCCTATTGCCTGAAAACGCAGAGCCGTTCAAACGGCTGCGTGGACTGAAGCACCCTTCCCCGCCCATCCACTTCCGAAAGCCTGAAACGGTAGACGCTGTTCGACACGAAGGAGCCCCCCGCGGCGCCGGTGCCCTGCCACATCACCGTGGGCTGCGCGCCCAGGGTGCCTTCCAGGGTCTGGAACACCTGCCCGTCGGGCCCCAGGATCTCCAGCCTCCAGGCCTGCCGCGGATCGGCCCCGGGGCCGCCTTCGATCCGGAACAGGGCCGGCACGTAGAGGATGTCCGGCCGGCCGGGGTCGCTGCTGCTGGAGTCGACCTCCAGGCTCAGCGGCCCGGCCTGCGGGCCCACCCGAAGGCGGCGGTAGGGGGAGTAGGCCACCCTGCCGTCCTGGAACTTCAGCGCCAGCACGGCCTGGTAGTCCCCCTGGGGCGCCTTCCTGCCGTCCCGCTCCGTCCCGTCCCAGTCCACCTCGCCCCTCAAGGGCCCCCCTCCCCGAAGGGTTTTCACCACGGCCGGCCGCGGGCCACCGCCGTACACCGTGACCGACCACTCGGCCACCTGCCCGGGCCGGTCTGAAAGCGGCAGCAGCACGAACCCGGCATCCCCGCCCGCCTCCCCGCCGCGCAAAACCTTCAGGTCGGCCGCGCCGCCGCGCTCCAGGTTGCCCCCCCAGCGGTACGAAACCGAAACGCGGTAGGTCTGGCCCAGCTCGCCGGCCGGCGCCGTGGCGACCTCCACCACGGCCGAGCCCAGGCTGAACCCCGCGCCCAGGGACCAGGGGTTGAACACGTTGTCCATGCGGTAGCCGGCCCGGGCGAAAACGCCTTCTTCCAGCTGGAACTCCGTCCCCAGGGCGAAGGAGGGGTCGTAGTCCACGGGCAGGTCGGCCTCGGCGCTGAAGAGCAGGCGGCCGTCCAGCATCCGGTAGCTGGCCCCTGCCCTGCCCAGCATGGGCAGCTGGAAGCTGTCCTGGATGAGGGAAACCGGCAGGCCCAGGTTCTGGGCCGCCAGCCCGGCCACCAGGTCGGGCAGGGGCGTGGCCCACATCAGGCCCAGGTCCACTCCCACCCCCACGGCGCTGCGGTTGTCCAGGCTTTCATCCGTCACCTTCAGGGCCCCGCCCAGCCACCAGTTTCCCAGCGCCTGGGCCCAGGCCGCCCGCGCGGCCAGGTCGTAGGGGCTGAAGCTGCCCAGGTCCTGGAAGTCGGCCGCCAGGTCCGGCCCCGAGGCCACCTGCCGGGTCAGCGGCTGGCTGGGGAGAGAAACGAAGCTCAGTCCCGCCCCCAGGGCGCCGGCACGGCCCAGGCCGGCGACCAGGTTGAGGTCCTCGAAATTCACCCCCTCGAACCAGGAGGTGTGGGTGGCCTGGATCTCGTCCTGGCGCAGGCCCATCATCCCGGCCGGGTTGAATTCCATGCCGCCGGCGTCGTCCGCCAGGGCCACGTAGGCCTCCCCCATGGCCTCGGACCTGGCGTTGGAGCCCAGCTTGAGGAAATTGGCCGCCGTGGTCCCCACCGCGCCGGAACCCGC
>JAJYGY010000079.1 GCA_021790555.1 bacterium | reverse complement strand
CGTGCCCTGCGTGTATGTCTCGGGGCTGACCCTGCGCGGCTACACTTCCAACGGTCTCCATTTCCAGGACAGCGCCGGCTGCTTCGCCGGGCTGAACACCTTCCAGGGCGTGTCGGGCGCCGACCTCTTCTTCGACAACAGCCCCCAGGGCCAGGCCCTGGGCAACCAGCAGGACCAGGCCTCCCCCGGCGCCACGGGCCTGCTGGCCCAGGGCAGCCCGGGCCTGTGGGCGCAGTACAACAGCTTCCCCGGGGAGACCCAGGGCTTCTCGCTTTCGGGCTCGCCGGGCAGCCTGCTTTCGCACAACCAGGCGGACTCCTCCAGCCTGGCCTTCAGCCTGCAGGATTCGGGCGGCTGCACCCTGGACGCCAACGCCTCGGGAAGCCCGGGCGGCAACCGGGGCCTGCAGATCTCCAATTCACCCGCCTGCCTGGCCACCAACAACCTGGCCTGGGGCCAGAACGTGGGGGTGGACCTGGAGGGCTCCAGCGCCTGCGCCGTGGACTGCAACACCCTGTGGGACCTGGGCACGGCCCTGGTGGCCGGGCAGGGCAGCACCCAGGCCCTGGTCTTCGACAACATCCTGCAGGGAAACACCGCCCTGGACGTGGATACGGCCTCTCAGGCCGGCTTCGCCTCGGACTACAACGACCTGCAGACCAGCCTGAACATCCTGGTGGCCTGGGGCGGCTCGGCCTATTCCGACCTCTACTCCTGGCAGGGGGCGGCCGGGCAGGACACCCATTCGCTCAGCCAGGACCCCTCCTTCGCGCGCAGCGGGGGCAGCCAGCCGCGGGACTTCGCCCTGGGCGCGGCCTCCCCCCTGAGCGGCACGGGGGTGAACCTTTCGCCCCTGTTCTCACAGGACTACTTCCTCAACGGCCGGCCGGCCCAGCCGGCCGCCTGGGACATCGGCTTCGACGCGGTCTCGGGTTCACAGTCCACGCCCAGCTCCACGCCCACGCCGGCGCCCAGCTGGACCTTCAGCATGACCCCCACCCAGACCCCCACGCCGCTGCCCCCGCAGTACTACAGCCCCACGGTGACGCCCTCGGTGACGGCCACGCCCACGCGCACGGCCACGCCCAGCGCCACGCCCACCTACGCCTTCACGCCCATCGCGCCGGTGGCCGGGCAGCTGACCAGCTACCCCAACCCCTACCGCATGAGCCAGGGTGGGCTGGTGACCTTCGTCTTCGAGCCCTCCTCGGGGGTCTCCATCGACGTGTACGACGCCTCGGGCTACCGGGTGGCCGCGGTGCCGGGGCAGGACATCGACGAGAGGACGGGCTTCGCCCGCTGGAACGGCCGCAACTTCGCGGGGGAGGAGCTGCCCTCGGGCCTGTACTTCGCGGTGCTGCGCGCGCCGGGAAGGGAACAGGAGACCAGGATGACGCTGCTCAGGTAGCCGGGAATCCGGAGGCCGCCCTTCGACGGGGCTTGGGAGGTTGGTTTGAAGAAGGTGTTGCCCATCCTGATGATGCTGTTCGCCTGCCGCGCGGCCATGGCCGTGGAGGGCGCGCCCTATTTGAAGGGCACCCAGGGCGCCCAGTCCTCGGCCATGGCCGGGGCTTTCGGGGCCGTGTCCGGCTCGCCCGAGGCGCTGTGGTACAATCCCGCCGGCATCCTGGAGATGCCGCAGGGCGCGCTCAGCTTCACGCACATGAACTTCCCCAGCGGCCTCAGTTCCGAACACCTGGTGCTGGGCCAGCCGCTGGGCGGGGGCCGGGCCCTGGGCCTGCTGCTGGACGACCAGTACGCCACCGACAGCTACCGCGACGCCAACGGCGCGCAGGGCGGCAGCTTCGGCATCTCCGATTCCGTGCTGGGCCTGGCCCTGGCCGCGCGCCTGGGCGGCCTGGGCCTGGGCGCCCAGGCCAAGATGCTGCAGGAGACCGTGGAGTCGCAGTCCGGTTCGGGCTGGATGGCCGACCTGGGCGCCCAGACCTCGCTTTCGGACGGGCTGGTGGCCCTGGGCGCCTCCATCCAGAACCTGGGCAAGGCCCCCCAGCTGGGAAGCGGCACCGACGACGTGCAGGCGCCCACCACCCTGCGCCTGGACCTGGGCCTGGACGGCCGCGACGAGGGCCAGGGGCTTCTGCTGCTGGCCGAGCTGCGCTACCTGTTCGTCAACCGCCTGTGGGCCACGTCCTACGGCGCCCAGTACCTGGAGAGGGACGGCGAGTTTCTGCTGGCCCTGAGGGGTGGCTGGGATTTCGAGCCCTACCAGCTGGGCGGGCCCGCCCTGGGCCTGGGCCTGGGATACGGCAACGCCGAGCTGGACTACAGCTACCAGCCCGTGGACGCCCTGGGGCCCCAGAACCGGGTCTCGCTTTCGTACCGCTACGGATCGGCCCTGCGGCACTTCGCCGTGGAGGCCGGCCTGATCGTGCCGACGCCCACGCCCAGCCTGACGCCGGTGCCCACGGCCACCCCCACCTTCACGGCCACGCCCACGCCGCGCCCGAGGCCGCGCAGCCTGCCCACCGAGACGCCCACGCCCACGGCCACGCCGACCTCCACGCCCACGCCCCGGCCCATCGGCCTGTTCGGGTCCCTGGCGCACCTGTTCGGCTTCGGGGGCGCCCCGGCTCCCGCCCAGGCCAGGGCCCAAAGCACGGGCATTTTGGGCGGGCTGCTGCACCTGTTCTCCTTCGGGCAGTCCGGGCCCACGCCCGGTCCGACGCCC
>JAJYGY010000209.1 GCA_021790555.1 bacterium | reverse complement strand
TATCGGAAAATGACGATTTAGAAACTGAGGGCAGGCACCGGACGTTAAAGGGAGCACCCCGTGAATAAGGTGGAACAAGACGAGATACGCCGGGCCGTCCGGGAACAGTACGCCGGCGCCGCCATGGCAGAAACTTCCTGCTGCGGGACTCCCTCTTGCTGCGGTTCCTCCAACGCCGACGAGTTGTCAGCCGTGCTGGGCTATTCGGCCGAAGAACTGGGGCGCGCACCTGAAGGAGCCAACCTGGGGCTCGGCTGCGGCAATCCCCAGGCCATCGCGGCGTTGAAACCCGGTGAGACGGTTCTGGACCTCGGCAGCGGGGCGGGCTTTGACAGCTTCCTGGCAGCGGCCCAGGTGGGGCCCACAGGGAAGGTCTTGGGGGTGGATATGACCCCGGAGATGATCTCCAAGGCCCGCGGAAACGCCGAGAAGGGAGGATACGCTAACGTCGATTTCCGCCTCGGTGAGATCGAGCACCTGCCGGTGCAGGACCGCAGCGTGGATGTCATCCTCTCCAACTGCGTCATCAACCTGTCTCCGGACAAGGTCGGGGTCTTTGCCGAGGCATTCCGGGTGCTCAAACCCGGAGGCCGCCTTGCCATCTCGGATGTGGTCGCCTTCGCGGACCTACCGGATGAGATCCGGCGGGACATGAGCTTGTACACCGGGTGCATGGCGGGCGCTTCTTCGGTGGAGGAGATCGAAAGGATGCTCAAGGCGTCGGGTTTTGCCGAGATCCGCATCGCCCGCAAAGATGAGAGCAAGTCCTTCATACGAGACTGGGCGCCCGGAGTGCCCATTACCGATTATGTGGTTTCCGCCACAATCGAAGCGGTTCGGCCAGGGAAGCAGGCGCGTGATGAAGAGGAAGCCCCCCAAATTTTGTTGTCCACCGGCGAAGGCGCATTCCGGCGCGCTGAAATCAAAAAACCCCACTGACGCCGGCATCGCCGCATTGGCCAAAGCCATGGGACACCCTGTCAGGGTGAAGATCCTCCGCCTTCTGCTGGCCAAGGATATGTGTATCTGCGGCGATATCGTGCTGGAGGTGGGCCTGGCGCAGTCCACGGTGTCCCAGCACCTCAAGGTCCTCAAGCAAGCGGGCCTGATCCGGGGAGATATTGATGGCCCCAAGACCTGCTACTGTGTTGAACGCGCCGCCCTGCGGCATTTCGGGTCACTTGTCGACGCACTCTAGGAATCGTCGTGGAAAAGAGGATGACAGTTCTCTTTCTCTGCACCGGCAACTCCTGCCGCAGCCAGATGGCCGAGGGTTGGGCGCGGGCCTTGAAAAGCGATGTCATCGAGCCCTTTTCCGCCGGGTTGGAGGCCCACGGCCTCAATCCCCATGCCGTGAAGGTGATGGCCGAGGCCGGGGTGGACATCTCCGGCCAGGCCAGCAAAACCCTGGAGGCCGTGAAGGGAAGGGAATTCGACCTGGTCATCACGGTCTGCGGCGACGCCGACGAGCGTTGCCCGGCATTTCCCGGCAGGACCCGCAAGGTGCATCATGGATTTGACGATCCGCCAAGGCTGGCCCGCCAGGCGAAGGACGAGAAGGAAGCTCAGGGCCATTACCGGCGGGTGCGCGACGAGATCCGCGAGTACATCCTCACCCTTCCGGAGGCGCTGGCATGAAGGGACGCCTGGCTTTCCTGGACCACTTCCTCACCCTGTGGATTTTCCTGGCCATGGCCCTGGGTGTGCTCCTGGGCCGCTCAGCCCCGGGGCTGGCGCGCTCGGTGGCCTCCTTCAGCGTGGGAACCACGTCGATTCCCATCGCCCTCGGCCTGATCCTGATGATGTACCCGCCCCTGGCCAAGGTGCGCTACGAGGAACTCGGCCTGGTCTTCAAGAACTGGAAGGTTCTGGCCCTGTCCCTGGCCCAGAACTGGGTCCTGGGGCCGTCCCTCATGTTTGGGCTGGCCGTGGCCTTTCTTTCCGGCCACCCCGAATACATGCTCGGACTGATCCTTATCGGCCTGGCCCGCTGCATCGCCATGGTGATTGTGTGGAACGACCTCGCCTGCGGCGACCGCGAGTACTGCGCCGGCCTGGTGGCCTTCAATTCCATCTTTCAGATCCTTTTTTTTCCGGCCTATGCCTGGTTCTTCGCCTGGTTCCTTCCTAACAAGCTGGGGCTGAAAGGCGTGATGGTGGACATCTCCATCCTCGAGATCGCCAGGAGCGTGGCCGTGTACCTGGGGATTCCCTTCGCTCTGGGCTGGATGAGCCGAGTGGTGCTGACACGGGCCAAGGGACGCGAATGGTTCGAGAAATCCTACGCCCCACGCGTCGGCCCGATCACCCTGGTGGCCCTGCTTTTCACCATCGTGATCATGTTCTCGCTGCAGGGCGGCAAGATCCTGGCGCGGCCCCAGGACGTGCTGTGGATCGCGCTGCCCCTGCTGGCCTACTTCGTGGTCATGTTCTTCCTCAGTTTCTGGCTGAGCCGCCGCGCCGGAGCGACCTACGAGCAGGCCGCCACGCTCTCCTTCACCGCAGCCTCCAACAACTTCGAACTGGCCATCGCCGTGGCCGTGGCAAGCTTCGGCATCCAGAGCGGGACAGCCTTTGCCACGGTCATTGGTCCGCTAGTTGAGGTTCCGGTGATGATTGGATTGGTCAATGTGTCCCTTTGGGCCGGGAAGCGGTTTTACCGTTGGGCATGCACTGACGCTTAAGTTCATG
>JAJYGY010000384.1 GCA_021790555.1 bacterium | reverse complement strand
TTCTCCCACAGGGCGAGGTGATAGCACAGCCAGGGGCGCAGGAGGGCGGCGCCCTCGGCCCAGTCCTGCAGCCGGTCCATCAGGCGCTGGAAGGCGGCGTTTTCCACCGGCCAGACCCTCGCCTCGCGCAGGAGCAGCCGCCAGCCTTCCAGGCCCGCGGCGTCCATGAGGGAGCGCAGGCGCCCGCGGCTGAAATGCTGGTGCCCCTTCATCAGGGTCAGGTGCAGGTAAAAGACCGGGTTGCGGCGGTTGCATTCCACCACCGCCAGGCGGCCTCCCGGCCTCGTGAGCCGTTTCATCTGCCGCAGGACCTCGAGAGGCCGGGGGACATGGTGCAGCATGTCCTTCTCGAAGACCAGGTCGAACCCGCCCTTGAGGCGCTCCAGGGAGGCCGCGTCGCCCACCTGGAAGCTCAGCCGGGCGCCCCACTTCCGCTTCAATTCCTTCCAGCGCGGATGGGGGGCCAGGTCCAGCGCCCGCACCTTCCAGCCGCGCCTGAGCAGGTACACGGCCTCCAGGCCGTCGCCGCAGCCCAGGTCCAGGGCCGCGTGTCCGCGCCCCCAGCCCAGGTCCAGGGGTTCGAGCAGCCGGCGGCGGTAGGCTTCCACGGCCAGGCTGTCGTCCCCGCTGATGAGGTCCCTTCCCAGGGCATCCGCCATTCCGCCGCCTTTCCCCATTCAGTCCAGGGGGTTCAGCCAGGTGGCCGGCACCCATTGGTAGAGGGTCTGGGAGCCGACTCGGTATTGCAGGCCGAAGGTGCGGTGGCCGGGGTATCCGGAATCGACGCGGTAACCGACCTGGATTTCGGCCCGCTGGCCCCGGCGCAGGGGCAGGCCGGCCGCCTTCTCGCGGTCCTCGCCCGCCGTGTTGTCGAACACCATGGCGCCGTTCACCTTCACCACCCCCCAGCCTCCGCCGATGGGGATGAGGCGGAAGTGGTAGGTTCCCGTCCGGGGCACGCGCATCGAGGCCCGGAAGTCGACATGGTAGGTCCATCCCAGGGTCGGGTTGGGCTGGAAAAAGAGGCCCTCGTCGAAATGGTGGACGGACTGCAGCAGGTTGGCCTGGTAGACCGGCGTCAGGACACCCTTGGCGTCCTGTTTGGAGAAGGTGGCATGCCAGCCGTACAGCCGGGAGAAGGCCACCATCCTTCCCTTTTCCATGGCATCCCCGTCCGGACCCTTGACCGCGAGCGGCAGGGGCCCCTGGGCCGAGGCCGGCACCCTGCCCTTCAGCTCCACCAGGTCGGCCCCGCCGTCCAGCTTCAGCGGCCTGTCCCAGGAGGCGGGGCGGCCGTTGACCTCCAGACGCCATCCGCGCCAGGGCAGGGAAAACGTGTAGGTGCCTCCTTCCTCGCGGGTGAGCAGGGTTCCGGCCAGATCGACCACCTGGCCCTGAGCGCGCGCGGCGAAGGAATTTGAGAGCACATCCACCCTTTCCTTCGAATCTCCCCGCAGCAGGGTCATGCCGTGGAAGGAGGAGGCGTCCTCCCCGGGGACCAGGAGGCCGATGACCCCGATGCCCGGGTTGGCCAGGTATTCCTCGTAGGCCGCGCTGATGGGGCGTGCGTTCTGGTCGGCGCTCTCCTGTCGATTGGCCTCAAGCAGGGAGGCCTTGGGATCGTCCTCCGGAAGCTCTCCGTGGATCTTCAACCTGGCATGGGGGTAGGCCAGGCGCAGCAAGGGGATGTCAGCCTGGAGAGAGCCGGCCACCATCAAGAGGCTGTCCTTGTCCGGCTTTGGAAGGAGAAAATCGTCCCAGTTCCAGGCGACCGTGGGATCCTCCCTTTTGGGACAAAAGAGGGGAAGGTTCGGCTGACACAATTCGGGGGACACCAGGACCTCGGCATCCGGGTGCCTGCGGGCCCCCTGGCCAACGAGGGCGGTGGAGGTGTAAAGCCAGCCGTGCCGCTCAAAGCCGTCCCGGTAAAAGTCGAGCATTCCGGAGAGGTTGTTGAACAGGGAGGACTGGGCTGCGAGGAGCGCCGCCAGAAGCCAGATGTAGCTTCGATGGCGCAATGGAATGGGCTGAAGGCAGCGCCGAAGGCCCTCCAATCCGAGCGCGGCCATCACGTAGACCATGCCGAAGGTGAGGCAGGCCTGGCGCGGCACCGGAGGTGGATCCAGGGTGGAGAGCATGGCCGGCAGCATCCCCGCCGCGAAGGTGGCGACCACCAGCAGGACGGCGGGCCGGAAGAGCAGGAAGAGGGAGAAGAAGAAGCCCGCGCCAACGGCTGCGCCCGCCACCGGACCCAGCAGGGGAGCCCTGAAGAAATAGTCCTCACTGGTGGAAGCCCCGCCCGCATGGAACATCTGGATGCAGGCCTGGAACCGAGCGCTGGCCGTGTGCCAGTAGGCCGGCAAGGTGCCGCCGCGGTTTCCATTGTAGGTGGTGAAATAGAGTTGGTACTGTCGGGGATGTTGCATGGCCCAGTGAAGGACGGGCCATGCGATGACGAAAAATGCCGCCAGAAACGCCACGAGGTTGCGCCAGTTGGGGAAGAGGGAGCGCCGGACGATGAGAATCCAAACCAGGCACAGGGCAGCCAGGAAGGGCATCAGCCTCCCTGGAAAATAGCCGTGGAGGCCCAGGCCTGCCGCGAATCCCGCACCTGCCCAGAAGTACCATTTTTTTGAGCGGAGGGCGGCGAAAAACAGCCCCAGAAAAAGGATCGGAACCGCGATGGTGAAG
>JAJYGY010000123.1 GCA_021790555.1 bacterium | reverse complement strand
GATCTCGGCGGGCCGGCGGCCCTGCGCGCCAGCCTGGAAGGCAGCCTGAGGCGCCTGGGCACCGACCGGGTGGAGGTGCTGCTGCTGCACAACCCGCCCGACGAGGTGCTGGACCAGAACCACCCGCTCTACGCCGAGATGGAGAAGCTGAAGGCCGAGGGCAAGATCCGGGCCTATGGCGCCTCGCTGGACTGGTCGCGCCCCATGCGCCTGGCGCTGGAAAGGACCAGGGGGCAGGTGATCGAGGTGCTCTTCAACGCCCTGCACCAGGAGCCGGCCTTGGCCTTCGGCCAGGCCCGCGAACGGCGCGTGGGCCTGCTGGCCAAGGTGCCCCTGGATTCGGGCTGGCTGGGCGGGGCCTACACGGCCGCCAGCCGTTTCTCGGGCGTGCGCCGGCGCTGGAGCCGCGCCGACATCCGGCGCCGGGCGGCCCTGGTGGGGGAGCTGGGCTTCATGGCGCCGCCGGGCACGGAGATGTCCCAGGCGGCCCTGCAGTTCGTCCTGGCCCATCCCGGGGTCTCCTGCGCCATCCCGGGCATGCGGGACCTGCGGCAGGCCACCTCCAACCTGGCCGCCCCGGGCAGGAGCATGCCGGAGGAGACCGTGCGCCGGGTGCGGGAGCTGTGGGAAAGGGAAGTCAAGGACCGTCCGCTGCCCTGGTGAGGAGACCATGTCGGGTAAGTTCGTCGAAAGGAAGAAGCTGGCCGGCCTGGTGGCGCGGCTGAAGAAGGCCGGCAAGACCGTGGTCTTCGCCAACGGCTGCTTCGACCTGCTGCACGTGGGGCACCTGCGCTACCTGAAGGGGGCCCGGGCCCTGGGCGACGTGCTGGTGCTGGCGCTCAACAGCGACGCCTCGGTGCGCCGGCTGAAGGGCCCGGCCCGGCCCCTGATGCCCCTGAAGGAAAGGGCCGAACTGGTCTCGGCCCTGGAATGCGTGGATTTCGTCACCAGCTTCCCGGAGTCCGGGGCCGGGACGACCCTGAGGATGCTGAGGCCCGACATCCAGGCCAAGGGCACGGACTACACCGCCGATTCGGTTCCCGAGGCCGCCCTGATGCGCTCCCTGGGCGGAAGGGTGGGCATCGTGGGCGACCCCAAGGACCACTCCACCACCGACCTCGTCGCCAAGATCCGCAAGGCCTATCCATGAGGCGGGGCGCTCCCCGGGTGCTGCTGTTCCGCAACGACCGGCTGGGGGACCTGGTGCTGGCGCTGCCCACGCTGGACGCGCTGCGCCGGGCCTTCCCCCAGGCCCGCCTGGGCATGCTGGTGTCGGCCTACGGCGCGCCCCTGGTGGAGAAGGACCCGCGCCTGGACGAGGTGGTGGTGGATTCGCGCCCCGACACCCTGGCGCGACTGCGCGCGGGCGGCTGGGAATGGGCCCTGCTGCTGTGGGCCACCTGGTCCAACGCCTGGCTGGCCCGGCGCGCCGGCATTCCCAACCGCGTGGGACCCTCGGCCCGGCCCTTCTCGGCCCTGCTGACCCACCGCCTGCCCATCCGCCGCTCGCGCGGGGAAAAGAGCGAGGCGGAATACAACCTGGACCACCTGGCCCCCCTGGGCCTGGAGGAGCCCCGGGGCGAGGCCGCGCTTTTCCTGCCGCCGGAGGACCGGCGGGAGGCCGCGCGCTGGATGCGCGCCAAGGGCCTGAAGCCCGCGGCCGGCCGGCCCCTGGTGGTGCTGCACCCGGGCACGGGCGGCTCCTCGCTGCGCTGGGGGGCCGGGCACTTCGCCCGCCTGGGCGCCCTGCTGCGCCGGCGCCACGGGGCCACCCTGCTGGTCAGCGGCGGCGAGGGGGAAAAGGCCCTGTTGCGCGAGGTGGCCGGGGGCATCCATCCCCGGCCCGCGGTGCTGGAGGGCGAGCTTCCGCTGCGCGCCTTCGCCGCGCTGATCTCCCGGGCGCGGCTTTTCGTCTCGGCCGCCACCGGGCCCATGCACATCGCGGCGGCCTGCGGCGTGCCCACGCTGGGCATCTACCCGCCCATCGTGCCGATGTCGCCGCTGCGCTGGCGGCCCTTCGGAAACCGGCACGCCGTGCTTTCGCCGCCGGGCCTGGGGGTCACCTGCCCGAGCTGCCGGGGCCGGGCCTGCCCCTTTTACGACTGCATGGACCGCGTCACGCCCGAGGGGGCCCTGGACGCGGCCGCTTTCCTGATGCGTTCCTGAATTCGTGGAGGAAGGTTCCCGATGATCAAGTCCATGACCGGCTACGGCCGGGGCGAGGCCCGCTTGAAGGAATCCCTGACCGTGGTGGAGCTGAAGACCGTGAACAACCGCGGCCTGGAATGCTCCTTCAAGCTGCCGACGGCCCTGTGGAGCCGCGAGGCCGAGGCCCGGGCCCTGGTGGGAGGCGTGCTGGCGCGCGGCAAGGTGGACCTGATCTGGAGGGAGGAGTCCCCGCGCCAGCGGCAGGCCCTTTCCGTGGACCTGGAGCTGGCCCGTTCCTACGCCAGGGCCGCGGCCGAGGTGGCCCGGGCCCTGGGGCGCCGCGACAAGCCCGGCCTGGAGGCCGTGCTGCGGTTTCCCGGCGTGCTCCAGGAAGGCCAGGCCCCGGCCAAGGAGGACCCCAAGGCCCTGGAACGCCGCTGGCAGCAGTGGAAGAAGGCCCTGCAGCAGGCCCTGCGGTCCCTGGACGAGTCGCGCCGGCGGGAGGGCCTGGCCCTGCAAAAAGAGCTGGAGAAAAGGCTCGAGAGTTCGTTACAATTGACGGCTGCCATCGAGGAGGCCTCCCTGGGGCTCATCCGGGGCGCCCGCGAAAGGCTGGCGGCCAGGGTGGCCGAGCTTCTTGAAAAGATCCCGGCCGACGACCCCCGCCTGATGATGGAGGCGGCGGTGCTGGCCGAGCGCTCGGACATCCGCGAGGAGCTGGTGCGGTTCCGTACCCACGTGGGGGAGTTCGGCCGGCTGCTGAAGGCCGCCGAGCCCGCCGGCAAGCGCATGGATTTCCTGTGCCAGGAGCTGCTGCGCGAGGCCAACACCATGGGCAGCAAGTCCCCCGACGCGGCCGTGGCCCACCGGGTGGTGGAACTGAAGGCCGAAATCGAGAAGATCCGCGAACAGGTCCAGAACGTGGAGTGAGCATGGCCGCCCTGGCGCCGAAAAAACCCAGGCCCTTCCTGCTGGTGCTTTCGGCCCCCTCGGGGGCCGGCAAGACCACGGTCTGCCAGGGGCTGCTGAAGCGCCACCCCGGGCTGAAGCGCTGCGTGACGGCCACCACCCGGCCTCCCCGGGGCGGCGAGCGGGACGGGCGCGACTACTACTTCCTTTCCCCGGCCCGGTTCCGGCGGCTCCTGAAGGCGGGCGGTTTTTACGAGCACGCCCTGGTGCACGGGCACCACTACGGCACGCCCCGCGGGGCCGTGGAGCAAAGCCTCCGGCGCGGGCGCAGCCTGGTGCTGGTCATCGACGTGCAGGGGGGGCTGGCCGTCAAGCGCCTGCGCCGCGACTCGGTGCTGGTGTTCCTGCTGCCGCCCTCCCTGGGCGAGCTGAAGCGCCGCCTGCGCTCCCGCGGCACCGACTCCCCGGGCGAGATCCGGCGGCGCCTGGCCAACGCCCGCGGGGAGCTTGAGGCGGCCCGCCGCTACGACTACCTGGTGGTCAACGGCGAGCTGGAGGAGGCGGTGGACCAGGTTTCGGCCATCTACCGGGCCGAGGGGTTGAGGAGTTCCAGGGCGGCATGACCGCTTTTCCGGCCGCGGACGGCGGAGCAAGGGTCTTTCACGGTTTTTCCACCAAAGGAGGCAGTCCATGTTCGACAACAACGATCCGCGCAACGTCAACCGCTACCAGTCGGTCATCCTCACGGCCCGGCGGGCCCGCGAGCTGAACGAGGGCATCAACATCCCCGAGGGCATGGAGCGGGAGAAGATCACCGAGATCGCCCTGTACGAGATGGAGGAGGGCAAGCTGAAGTACACCGACGAGGAGCTGGCCGAGGACGCCCGGATGGCCGCCGAGAAGCAGAAGTAAGGGCTGGAGGGGCTGGAATGGCGGAATCGCCGGAAATCCTGGTGGGGGTGGGCGCCTCGATCGCGGCCTACAAGGCCGCCGACCTGGTGTCGGACCTGAAGAAGCGCGGCGCCGCCGTGACGGTGGTGCTGACCAAGGACGCGGCCCGCTTCGTCTCCCCCCTGGTGCTGAAGGTGCTTTCGGGCAGGCCCGTGGGGCTGGACCTCTTCGACGAGCCGGCCGAATGGGGCGTGGGCCATGTCAGCCTGGCCCGGCGCGCCCGCGTCTTCGTGGTGGCGGCCGCCACGGCCGACCTGCTGGCCAAGCTGGCCCAGGGGCTGGCCGGCGACTTCGTCACGGCCTGCGCCCTGGTGGCGCGCTGCCCCCTGCTGCTGGCGCCGGCCATGAACACGGCCATGTGGGAACACCCGGCCACGCGCGCCAACGTGGAAACCCTGAAAAAGCGCGGGGCCCTGTTCGTGTCCCCGCGCGAGGGCATGCTGGCCTGCGGCGACCTGGGGATGGGAAAGCTGGCGGCGCCGAAGGACATCGCCGACGCGGCCTGGGACCTGGCCCTGGGGCGGGGTAAAAAAAAAGCCTTGAGGGCGTCGGGGTCCTGATCACCGCCGGGCCCACCCGCGAGGCCCTGGACCCGGTGCGCTTCCTTTCCAACCCCTCCAGCGGCAAGATGGGCTACGCCCTGGCCGGGGCCTGCCGCGACCGCGGCGCCCGGGTGACCCTGGTTTCCGGGCCCACGGCCCTGAAGCGGCCGGAGGGCGTGGAATTCGTGGCCGTGGAGAGCGCCCGCGACATGCTTCGGGCGGCCCGCCGCGGTTTCGGCTCCTGCCGGGTTTTCATCGCCTCGGCGGCGGTGTCGGACTTCCGCCCGGCGGTGCGCCACGCCCAGAAGGTGAAGAAGTCGGGAGCGGAAGAAACCCTCACGCTGCTGCCCAACCCGGACATCCTGGCCGAGCTTTCGCGGCGCAAGGGCGGGCGCCTGCTGGTCGGGTTCGCGGCCGAAACCCAGGGCCTGCTGGCCAACGCGGCCGCCAAGATGCGCTCCAAACGGCTGGACCTCATGGTGGCCAACCGGGTGGGGCGGCCGGGCAGCGGTTTCGGCTCCGACGACAACCGGGCCACCCTGCTCTGCACGGGCCGGCCGGCCCGGGCCCTTCCCCTTTTGCCCAAGCGCGAACTGGCGGAAACCATCGTCGACGAAGTCGAAAGGCTCCTCTCGGGTGGCGCTGTTTGAAGATATTCCTCTCCCTGCTGCTGCTGGCCGCCTTCCCCCTTTCCGCCGCGCCCTACCGCCCCGGCGAGCTGCTTGTCCGGTACCTGCCAAACCCGGGGGCTTCGGCCCTGAAGGCCGAGGCCCTGCGCCTGGGCAAGCCTGCCTTCCCGGATCTTTCGGGGGCCCGCCGGGCCCTTGATTCGAGCGTGGGTGCCGTTCGTTTGAGCGGCACGGCCGGATTGGACGGCCTGTTCAGCAAATTGAACGTGGCCCTGGTGAAGCTGCCCAAAGGCCTGGACCCCGAAGCCGCCCGGGCCCTGTACCTGCGAAGCGGCCTGGTGGCCCAGGCCGAGCCGGACTACATTTTGCGCGCCTACTCCCCCTGCGGCGCCGGGACCTTCAACTACCCCTCCTGCCCTTTCCTCCTGCAGTACCAGTGGTACATACCCCAGATCCACGACGACCAGGCCCATTCGGCATTCGCCTCGGTGAACTTCCCGGGCTCGGTACTGGTGGCGGTCTGCGACACGGGGCTGAATGAATCCAACCAGGACCTTTCCAATGCCGCCTCGGGCTGGAAGGACTTCGTCAACGGCCTCCCCACGGCCTACGACGACGAGGGCCACGGCAGCCATGTCTCCAGCATCATCCTGGCCAACGACACCAACATGGCCGGAATCGCCTACGGCGTGGGCCACGCCAATATCAAAATCCTGCCCGTCAAGGTGCTGGATTCCGGGGGCAGCGGCACCATCGACCAGATCGCCCAGGGCATCATGTACGCCGCGGACCAGGGCGCCAAGGTCATCAACCTGAGCCTGGGGAGCACCAGCAAGAGCGACACCCTGCAGCAGGCCGTGGACTACGCCACCAACCTGGGGGTGCTGGTGGTGGCCGCCTCGGGCAACGTGGAGAGCGGCGAGTCCGCGGATTCCATCTCCTATCCGGCCGGGTATTCGGACGTGCTTTCCGTGGGCGCATTGGACAACACCGGCAACCGGTCCTACTATTCCTACTACGGCAAGGTGGACCTGTGCGCTCCCGGCGGGGCGGGGACCTGCGGCACCACTTCCTGCCAGACCCCTTCGTTTGTCGACTCCTGCGACGCCAGTGAAATTCTGGCCGCCTGTAAAACCGGCACCAACGACTACAGTTCCGAGGCGGGCACCAGCTTCGCCTGCCCCATGGTGGTGGCCACCGCGGCCCTTCTGCTGGCGCAGGACCCCACCCGGTCGGCCACGGAGCTGACGCGCATCCTGGAATCCACCACCCAGCCCACGGCCCTGGGTTCCGGGTACCAGCAGCAGGTGGGCTGGGGCGAGCTGGACGTGTACAAGGCCCTGACGGCCACGGATTCCAACAGCGGATACAACAACCCGGGCACGGGCTTCAAGGTCTACAACTGGCCCAATCCCTTCAACCCGGACAAGGACGGCCCGACCCACCTCACCTTCATCCTGGATTCGCCGCGCAACACCGAGGTGCGCGTCTTCGACGCCTCGGGCGACCCGGTCTTCGACCAGAAGCTGGACGCGTCGCAGACCCACACCGGACTGAACTTCGTGGACTGGAACGGCAGGAACGGCAACGGGGCCACGGTGGCCAACGGGGTCTACATCCTCACCGTGGTTTCGGGAGGCCGGAAGGGCGTCAACAGGATCGCGGTGATACGATGACGGGACCCGGCCGTCAAACCAGGGCGGGGGTGGGACCCCGCCCCTACCGCTGCGTGGGGCGTGAATTCTTGAATTTACGATGGTTCCTTTTCGCGGTGTGCTGTTTTTCCCTGGCGGGGGCGGCCCTGGCCGATTCCAGCCTGGACGGCGGGCAGCCGGCCGCGTACCTGAAGCTGGGCGCGGGCGCGCGGGCCCTGGGCATGGGGTCGGCCCAGGTGGCCGTGGCCGACGACGCCTACGCCCTGGCCTACAACCCCGGCGGCCTGGCGCAGGTGCGCGACTTCGAGATCGGCAGCCAGACCGCCTTCCTTCCGGACGGGCGCACCCTCAACTACCTTTCGGCCCTGCGGCCCCTGCGCCTGGGGGCCAACCACCAGCTCTACTGCTACGGCCTTTCCTGGACCAACTTCGGCTTCAGCGACCCCATCGAGGAGCGCGTGGCGAACACCCCGGACCCAACGGGCACCTTCAGCGACGGCGAGAACGCCCTGCAGCTGGGCGGCGCAGGCTGGCTGCTGCCCGACCGGATGAGCATGGGGTTCGACCTGAAGCTGCTGCAGCAGAACCTGGGCGACGCCACGGCCTCGGGCTACGGCCTGGACCTGGGCACCCTCATCCGGGCCATGCCCGGCCTGGACGTGGGCGTGATGCTGCAGGACCCCTACACCGTGCTTTCCTGGAGCACGGGCGAAACGGACCGGCTGCCCATGGACCTGAAGCTGGGCGCGGCTTACCGGCTGGGCGTGCGGGGGGCCGGGGCCCTGCTGGTGTCGGCCGAACTGGAAAAGAGCCTGGACCAGGGAATCAAGGACCGGCTGGGCCTGGAGTGGACCCCGGCCGCCTGGTCGGCCCTGCGCCTGGGCTTCGACAACGGCGCCCTGACCGGCGGCCTGGGCCTGCGCCTGGGCCCCTTCAGCGACTGGTCCGGCCAGCTGGACTACGGCGTGTCCACCGACCCCACGGCCCAGAACCAGATCGGCGGGGAGATGCAGCAGCGCCTGTCGCTGACCCTGTTCTACCGGATTTTCCGGCCCGGCGGTCCGGCCGACGATTTCTGATCCTCCGCGCCCGTTTCTCCCTCCCGCTTTCCAGGCGCCATGCCCGACCCGCGTTCCCAGCTGCTTGAAATCGTCGCCCAGGCAAGGGCCCTCGCCGACCGCGAGGCCCGCCGCCACCCCCATGCCAGGGTCCTGACGGCCCGGCCCCTGGACCCGGACCAGTCCCCGGACGGCCCGGCCGTCATGGTTCCGGCGGGCCCGGGCCCGGGGCTCCAGGACCACGGGGAGCCCGGGGACGGCGAACACCGCCCGGGCGGGCCGCAGCCGCGGCCTCCCTTCGCCGGGAACCTGGGCGATTTCGAGACCCAGATACAGGAATGCCGGCTGTGTCCCCTGGGGGCCACCCGCAAGCACTTCGTCTTCGGCCAGGGCAACCCCAAGGCTTCCCTGGTCTTCGTGGGGGAGGCGCCCGGGGCCGAGGAGGACGCCCAGGGCAGGCCCTTCGTGGGCGCCGCCGGAAGGCTGCTGACCAAGATCATCTCGGCCATGGGTTTCAAGCGCGAGGAGGTCTACATCTGCAACCTGCTGAAGTGCCGGCCCCCGGGAAACCGCGATCCCCTGCCCGGGGAGGCCGCCGCCTGCCGGCCCTTTGTCGAACACCAGATTTCCCTGATCAGGCCCCGGGTCATCTGCGCGCTGGGCCGCTTCGCCAGCCAGGCCCTCCTGGACACCGACGAGGGCATCCAGCGGCTGCGCGGCCGCCGCTTCGAGTGGAAGGGGATTCCGGTCTACCCGACCTTCCATCCCTCGGCCCTGCTGCGCGACGAAAGCCTGAAGAAGCACGTCTGGGAGGACATGAAGCTGGTGATGAAGGAACTGGGCGGCCATTGACAAGCAGGGGGTGCTGGCTTAAATTGACCTCCATAGGGCCGGGTACGGTGATCAAAAACCGCCGCCCTCCCGCTCATTCCAAAGGAGGATCCGCCATGAAGAAAACCATCGCCCTGGCCGCCGCCCTCATGCTGGCCGGCGCCATCCCCGCCCTGGCCCGTTCGCGCTACACCCGGTCCGAAAGCGGGTCCGGCTCCGACGCGGGGGAAACCCTCAACACCGGGCTGGCCGGCAAGATCGGGGTGGGCTTCGACAGCATCCCCGGCGCCCAGGCCGGCACGGCGGCGGGCACCGCGCTCACCAGCGCCATTCCGGGCCTGGCCAACCCCAACGCCCTGGACCTGCGCTACTGGATGAACGACCGGTTCGGCCTGGACGGCCTGCTGGCCCTCAACGTCAACAGCCAGCCCAACAGCAGCGAGACGGTTTTCGGCCTGGCCGGGGGCGGAAAGTACAACCTGATGCAGCCCGCCAAGGACGTGCTGGTGCAGCTGCTGGGACGCCTTTCCATCGCCGACGACAACGCCTCGGGCGGGGGCATCTCCAGGAACGCCTTCACCTTCGGCCTGTTCTTCGGCACCGGCTTCGAGGCCTTCATCCCGGCCTGGCCGGCCCTGTCGGTGGAAGGAAACGTGGGCCTGGGACTGCAGGTGCAGGCGCTCTCCACTTCCGGGGGCGGAGTCAGCTCCTCCGGCACCGGGACCAACTTCGGCATCATGGGGGCGGGTTTCTCCCCCATCAGCGTGTCGGCCCACTACTACTTCTGAGCCGCCCCGGGGCCCTGGAGCCCATCCCGCCGCGGCGGGATGGGCTCTTTTTTTCTGCGGCCCTATCCCCGGCCCGCCGGCGGGGCTATACTGGACCCGCCCGCGTTGGGCCGACGACTCAGGATTCCGGCATGCCCGACTTCTGCAAGGTGGCCCTGCCGCTGCCCCTTCCCAAAACCTTTGATTACCGCGTGCCCGCGGGCATGCCGGCCGCTCCGGGCTGCCGGGTGAAGGTGCCCTGGGGCCGGCGCAGCCTCACCGGCGTGGTCACCGAACTGTCCGACCGCAGCGAGGTGGAGGAGCCCCGGCCCCTGGAGGCCCTGCTGGACCCCCGCCCGGTGGTCCCGGCCGCCATGCTGGAATTCACCCGCTGGGTGGCCCAGTACTACCTGGCGGGATGGGGCGAGGTGCTGCCCCTGGCCTGCCCTCCCCTGTGGAAGGGCCGCGCCGAAACCTGGGCCCGGGCTGCCGACGCCGAAGCCCTGCGCGCCTTCGCCCTGGGCCTGCCGGCCCGCCAGGAGAAATCCCGGGGCGCCCTGCTCAGGCTGGCCGGGAGCGGAAGCCTGCCCCTGGCGGAACTGAAGTCCCTGGGGCTTTCGGCCCCGGCCTGGAGGCGTGTCCAGGAACTCGGCTGGGCGTCCCGCCAGGAACGGGCGGCGCCCCCGCCGGAAACGGAGGCGGAGGCATCCGGCGCCGTGGAGCTGGGCGAGGCCCGTCCCGACCTGACGCCCGCGCAGGCCGGGGCCCTGGAGGAGGTGCGGGGGGCGCTCAAGGCGGGGGACGCGGCCGCCTTCCTGCTGCACGGGGTCACCGGAAGCGGCAAGACCGAGGTCTACCTGAGGGCCCTGGAGGAGGCCCTGGACCTGGGGGGCGGGGCCATCGTGCTGGTGCCCGAGATTTCCCTGACGCCCCAGACCCTGGGGCGCTTCTCGCGGCGCTTTCCGGGGCGGGTGGCGGTGCTGCACAGCGGGCTTTCGGCCCGGGAGAGGGCGGCCTCGTTCTCGGCCCTGGCCAGCGGCCGCGCCCGGGTCGCCCTGGGGCCGCGCTCGGCCCTGTTCACCCCGGTGAGGAACCTGAAGCTGCTGGTGGTGGACGAGGAATCCGAGCCCAGCTACAAGCAGGAAAGCGCCCCGCGCTACCACGCCCGCGACGCGGCCCTGGTGCGGGCGCGGCGCGAGGGGGCCGTGGCCCTGCTGGGATCGGCCACCCCGTCCTTCGAATCCTTCCAGAACTGCCGGCTGGGCAAGCTGAAGCTGCTGCGCATGCCCGACCGGGTCGCGGGCAGGGCCCTGCCGCGCTTCCACTTCATCGACCTGGCCGGCCCCGCCGGGGAGGAGGGCTCCCAGGCGGGCTTCCTTTCCAGGCCCCTGAAGGAGGCGGTCTCGGCCCGGCTGGAGGCGGGCGAGCAGAGCCTGCTGTTCCTCAACCGGCGGGGCTTCGCCCCGGTGCTCAGCTGCGCCCGCTGCGGGCAGGCCCTGCAGTGCCCGCACTGCTCCATCAGCCTCACCTACCACCTGCAGAAGCCCTTCGGATTTTCCGGCCCCGGCGAATCCCCGGGCGGGGCCGGGCAGGGCCCCTGGATGCTGTGCCACCTGTGCGGGCACGCCAGGCGGCCGCCGCGCTTCTGCCCCGAGCCGGGCTGCGCGCCCTCCAAGGGGCTGATGAGGGTGTCGGGCGCGGGAACCCAGCGCCTGGAGGAGGAACTGAGGCGGCTGTTTCCCTCGGCCCGGCTGCTGCGCGTGGACCGGGACACGGCCGGGGAGAAGGCCTTCCACGAGAAGGTCGGAAGGATGATGCGCTCCGGCGAGGTGGACATCCTGGTCGGAACCCAGATGATCGCCAAGGGGCTGGATTTCCCCAACCTGACCCTGGTGGGCGTGGTCAACGCGGACGCCGGCCTGCAGTTTCCGGATTTCCGCGCCGCCGAGCGCAGCTTCCAGCTGCTGGTGCAGGTGGCGGGGCGCGGCGGGCGGGGGGAGAAGCCGGGCGAGGTCTGGGTGCAGAGCCGCATGCCCCAGCATCCCTGCCTTCAGGCGGCCTCGCGCCAGGATTTCGAGGAATTCTTCCGCGCGGAGGTGGCCGAAAGGAGGGACCTGGGCTATCCCCCCTTCGGCCGCCTGGCGGCGCTCATCCTGCGTTCGCGCGACAAGGACAAGGCCCTGGACCAGGCCCTGCGCCTGGCGCGCCTGCTGGAGTCCGCCCGGGCCCGCCTGGGCCTGAAGGGCATCTCGGTGCTGGGGCCGGCGCCCTCGCCCCTGGTGCGGGTGCAGGGCTGGTGGCGCTACCGCCTTCTGGTGAAGTCCGGGGACAGCGGGGCGCTTCACCGCCTGCTGGACCCCCTGGCCTTTGAATTCAAGCCCAGCGGCGGCTACCTGGCCGTGGACGTGGACCCCATCAGCTTCCTTTAGGCCCGCGGGGCGGCCGTCCGCGCGAGGCCCCGCATCGGTAGTGCATCAGTTTGAATTTTCTTACAAGAAAAAAGATTTCTTGAAATGGTAGAAAAGTGGTATAAGACTCTTATAGGGGGTTCTACATGCCTAGGGGTCCGCAAGGCCAAAAGAGACCGGCAGACGTTATAGGGGCTGCTGTCCATGTTGCTAGAATTGCTACAGGCGAACTTTTGGATGCAAAACCTTTTGTGGGAAAAGAATATGCCCAGCTAGGAGGATTGAAGGGTGGCACGGCCAGGGCCAATTCTCTGTCTGCCCCTAGGAGAAAAGCAATTGCTTCTAAGGCTGCCAAGGCTCGTTGGAAGAAATAAACATTATTTGGACTGGTTACATTAGAGGGGAAGATGGCAGGTAAACAAAGAACCAAGAAGACAACTACTATCGAATCTAAACAGTGGATTGCTTCGATTTATCCTGGAGATAGGACTCCTCTCAAACCAGGATTTGTTGAAAACGTAAAGAATTTGGAAAAATGCCTCAAAGCCGAAGTTTGGCTTTTTATTCAAAATGATACAAACAATGAAGTTATGGATTCCATTAAGGGGCCAGTTTATTTGGCCTTTAGCAGAATGAAGGAAGAACTCAGAGGTAAGCGAATCGCACTATTGGTGGATTCTCCGGGCGGGATCGCCAAAATGGCATTCAAAATATCTCGTCTATTTCAGATCTATGCAAAGGAGTTTTTGGCTGTTGTTCCTCAATATGCGAAGAGCGCCGCGACCATTCTTTGTTTAGGGGCTTCCGAAATATATATGGGTCACGAAGCAGAATTGGGGCCTTTGGATGTCCAACTCTTGGATTTCCAAAGAGAAGAACAAATGTCGGCCTTAAACGCTGTCCAATCGCTAGAAAGATTAAATGCTTTTGCACTAACAGCAATAGATCAGAGTATGCAATTAATTGGGCGTAGAACGGGTAAAAAGATAGATACCCTTTTACCAATGATTTTAAACTACGTGAATGGTTTTGTTAGGCCATTATTGGAAAAGATTGATACTGTAGACTTTATTCAAAAAGCTAGACAGCTAAAGGAAGCCGAAGAATATGCAATCCGTCTTTTACAAAAAAAGGGACTCAACAAAGACGTAGCTGAAGCTATTGCACGTAGATTGGTTGAACAGTATCCAACCCACGGATTTCCAATTGAAGCTACAGAAGCACGGTCGCTTCACGGTGGGGTTTCTGGAGATGGTCTTAAGATTGTCGATCC
>JAJYGY010000276.1 GCA_021790555.1 bacterium | reverse complement strand
GTCCCTGCTCAGGCGCTTTCCGCGCAGGACCAAAAGCAGTTTGTAGATGTTAAAGAAGGGAAACCCCGCCCGTTCCACCCGGGCCACGTTCAGCCCCGCCCGTTCCAGCAGTTCCTTCAGGTCCCCGGACCTGAAATGGCGTCGGTGTCCAAGAAAGCGGTCAAAGGCCGATCGTGGGCCGCCCGGAACTGTCACCAGAAGGGTGCCCCCGGGGCGCAGAAGCATGGCGGAGTTCTTCAGGAAACGTATGGGGTCGTCCAGGTGTTCCAGAACTTCGCTGCAGACCGCCAAGTCGGCCCAGAGGCGCCATCCCTTGGGAAGGGGCCTGGGGGACAGCAGGTTCCAGCGCAGGAATTCCACCTTGGGAAAGCGTTTTGAGGCGATTTTCACCCCGGTGGCACTGAGATCCAAACCACGGACGCTGGACTCGGGAAGGGCCTGAAACAGGTCGCCTGCCAGCTCTCCCACACCGCAGCCGATGTCCAAGACACGCGCCCCGGGCCAGGCCAGCTTCCGTGCGCGTCCAAGAATGAGGCGGCGGCGGTACTCCTGGGCTGGATTCAGGGAGGTGGCCTCTGAAAAGTCGCTCCAGTGGTTGTTCCAGTCGTCGCGACCACCTTTCCCGGGCTTTCCGGCTGGGCAGGCCTTGTCTCCGCTTTGTCCGCTTCTTCCCACCTTCATACCCGCCCTCCGCGTGGGGTGGAACCCCCTTTCCGGCAGACCGCGAAGGTGTTCAATCCTCCCTTGTGATAAAAGCACCGGATCCCGCTGGGTGGGAACCCCGCCCGCACCAGGAGGGGCCACAGGTCCCGCGGGTCGTAATAGCATTTGTGATCGTCCATTTCGCGGGCCGGGCTGAGCCCCAGGCGAAATGCCGAGAATTCCAGGAAGCGCTTCCCCCTCCAGGAGGGCACGTTCAGCAGGGCCGTGCCGCCGGGCGTGAGCAGCCGGTGGAAATGGCGCAGGGACTTGACAGGCTCCCAGAGGTGCTCCAGGACCGAATTGCAGATCACCAGGTCGAGGGACCGGGTGGGAATTTTCGCCAGTGCCCCGGGCAGTGTCCCCTCGATGCAGCGGAGGCGTCCCACACGTTTTAGGTCGGGGGACAGGGCCACGTCCACCAATACCGCGCTTTCGCAGCCTTCCAGCAGGGCCAGCGCCAGGCGGGCATGGTATCCGCACCCGATGTCGGCGATGCGCTTTCCACGCAGGCCACCGGCCCGCCTCAGAATTTGCCGTTTCGAGAGCCAGATTCCCAGCCGGTCCGCCCAAGTAAGGCGGCCTTCCTGTCCGAATGCCCGGTCGCGCGTCATGGTTTCTCCAGAGTGCCGGGACCTTCCCGGAATTCAGCCGCCCCCTCATTCCCTCGCGCGCATTTCGTCGAAAGCGCGGTTGAAAATCGAGGTCCAATCCAGTTCTTGGGCGAAACGCAGCGCGTTGGAACGGCAGCGGCGGTGGAAGGCCGGCCTCTTCAACAGCTTCAGGCAGGCCTCCACCAGGTCCTCGCGGCGGTACCCGATGGCCACCCCCATGGGCGCCTTGGGGTCGGCCACGGCCTCCCAGATCCAGGGCACGCGGGTGACCACCACGGGAAGCCCGCAGGCCAGGTATTCCTTGGGCTTGGTGGGGTCGGCGAAGTAGGCGATGTTGTCCGAATCCTCGGTGTAGGTGGCCAGGCCCACCCCGCAGGTGGGCAGGTAGCGGAACAGGCGGGCGTGGTCCATCAGCCCCAGGAAGGCCACCGACCCGCCCAGGCCCAGGTCCCGGGCCTGGCGTCTGAGTTCCCCCTCGTAGGGCCCGGTCCCGACGATCTCCAGCCTGGCCCTGGGGGCCTTCTTCAGGATCCGGGAGAAGCTTTCCAGGACGAGCTGGATGCCCTTTTCGCGGGTCAGGTGGCTCATGGCCACCAGCACCTGGGGCCGCCTGCGCGAGGCGGGCACCCGGGCCACGTCCTGAAGCCGCGCCCCCACCGGCACCAGGACGCAGCGGTTGGCCGGGGCGCCCCGTTCCTGCTTGGCCTGGCGGATGCGGTCGGAAAGGCACCACAGCAGGTCGCAGTGCCGGCAGCAGATCCCGTCCACCCAGCGGTACAGGAAGTCCAGCACCGGGTTGGCGAAGCGCCGGGGCGTGTGGTCGATGACGTAATAGCACACCCGTTCGGTGCGCCCCAGGGCGCGCAGCGCCAGGCCTGCCAGTGCGTTGAGGTTGCCGATGCCGATGGTCCAGCCCGTCCTGCGGCCCAGCCCCTGCCACAGGCTGGAGGCAAGGTTGGCCAGGAATTGCCGGCCCTGGCCGGGCGAGCGCCGTCGCAATTTTTGGGCGCCCACAAGCCGGCCGCCGCGGAAATCCTCCCTCAGGCTTCCTTCCAGGCCGGTGTAGGGGAAGGGATGGGTCAGGAACCGGAAGTCGAAGCCCGACTCCTGCAGGTACTGGCGCAGGGCCTGCACCGGGCCGTAGACCTCGGACACGTGCGCGCAGACGAACACGGGGCGGGAGGGCCGGGGCGCGGCAGGGGATTTTGCGCTTCGGTTCAAAGGGGCCTCGCTTGGGTGAAGGGCCTCATTTCCAGTTTCCGCGGTCCAGGATGGCCGCGCCGCCCAGGCGCGACCGCAGCAGGCCCCAGCCGTAGACCCACAGGGTGGCGGCGCAGGCCACGGGATGGAAGAACCAGCAGGGATCGGCCTTGCGGCGCAGCCCGCGCAGGGCCTGGAGAAGG
>JAJYGY010000280.1 GCA_021790555.1 bacterium | reverse complement strand
CCGCGACCTCCCCCCCCCCCGTTGAGCGGGGCCGTGCCCCCCGGATCCAAGCCGGCATTTCCCGTGATTGGTCGCCGGCTTGGGCCCTCCGGGCCCGGCGACTTCGCCCCGCTCCGTGAGCTTAGGCCGCGCCCCCCGGATCCAAGCCGGCATTTCCCGTGATTGGTCGCCGGCTTTGGCCCTCCGGGCCCGGCGACTTCGCCCCGCTCCGTGAGCTTAGGCCGTGCCCCCCGGATCCAAGCCGGCCTGAAATGGCGGCTGTCCTTCCCGGCAAGGTATACGGCGCGGGCGGGCGCGTGGTTGGCGGATTTTGGGTCTGTGGGGGGCGGCTCAGGCCGCCAGGGAGAACTGGGACTTCAGCAGGCCGGCGTAGACCCCGCCCAGGGCGGCCAGGTCCTCGTGGCGGCCGCGTTCGACGACGCGGCCCTCCTGGAAGACCAGGATGAGGTCGGCCTGCCGGACGGTGCCCAGGCGGTGGGCGATGACGAAGGTGGTGCGCTGCTTCATCAGGTTCTTCAGGCCCTCCTGCACGGCCCGCTCGCTGGACGAATCCAGGGCGCTGGTGGCCTCGTCCAGGATGAGGATGCGGGGGTCGCGCAAAATGGCCCGGGCGATGGCGATGCGCTGGCGCTGGCCGCCGGAAAGGCGCACGCCCATGTCGCCCACCTCGCTTGAGTACCCCTTTTCCAGCTGGCTGATGAACTCGTGGGCGCAGGCCAGCCGGGCGGCCAGCTCCACCTCGCGGTCCGAGGCCCCCCACTTGCCGTAGGCGATGTTGTCGCGCAGCGTGCCCGAAAGCAGGATGTTGTCCTGGGCCACCACGCCCATCTGGCCGCGCAGGCAGCGGCTGCTGTACTCGGCCAGGGGCGCGCCGTCGAAGCGGATGACCCCCTGCTGGGGGCGGTAGAAGCCCAGCAGCAGGTTGGCGAAGGTGGACTTGCCCGATCCCGAGGGCCCCACCAGGGCCACCATCTGGCCCGGTTCGGCCCGCATGCCGACTTCGCGCAGGGCCCGGGTTCCGTTGTCGTAGGCGAAGGAGACGCTTTCGAATTCCACGGCGCCCTTCAGGGGCCTGTCCAGGCCCTTGTCGCGGCTGGGTTCCACCTCGTGCGCGTCCAGAATCTCGTAGAGCGAGTCCAGGGCCACCCGGCCGGCGAAGTACTGGTCCATGTTGGTGAGGATGGCCCGCACCGGGTTGAAGAGGATGGCCAGGAAGGAGAAGTAGGCCACCAGTTCGCCCAGGGTGAAGCGGCCCTTCAGCACCAGCCAGCTGCCCCCCAGCAGCACGACGACCTGGGCCAGGCCGATGAGCCCCTCCATCAGGCTCTGGTAGAAGGCGATCAGGGTCACCCACTTGACGCCCCGGTCGGACAGCGAGGCCGCGCTGCCGGCCGTGACGGCGTACTCCCGCTCCTCGGTGGCGAAGGCCCGCATCAGGCGCATGGCCTGCAGCATCTCCTGCACCCTGGCCGAGAAGCCGTCGAACTGCTCCTTCCAGGCCCGGTGCCTTTCCAGGATGCGCTTCTTGAAGAAGGCCTGGCCCAGCCAGAACAGCGGCAGGATGGAGGCCACCACCAGGGTCATGGCCGGGCTCATGGAAAAGAGGATGGCGAAGGTGGTCAGGGCCGTCACGCCCGAGACCACCAGCACGGTGGCCACGAAGTTGGACATGACGTCCACCCGCTCGGAATCGTGGATCACCCGGGAATGCAGGCGCCCCTTGTCCTCCTTGTCGAAGAAGCCGATGGAAAGCTGCTGCAGCTTCTGGATGGCCTCCACCCGGATGCGGAAGACCACCTGCTTGGTCACCCACAGGTTCAGGTAGCGGGCCGTGACGGCCTGGCTGATGTAGAGGAGGTAGAGGCCCAGGATGACCAGGCAGTCCACCACGATGGCGTGGAAGTCATGGGCGGGAAGGCTCTTGTCGATGATGCGGCCGAAGATCCAGGGAACCGGCACCAGGCTCAGGGACTGCACCAGGCAGCCCAGGTTGCCCAGCAGCAGCTTCCACCAGTGGGGCCTGTACAGGGCCAGGTAGCGCCGCAGGTTGCGTCCGGAGGGGGACACGGATCAGGGCCTCGAAATCTTGGGGGGAGCCGGGCTGGATGAGGCCGGGGACGGGCCCAGGGATTCCACCTTTTCCAGGTGGGTCAGGGGCCGGGGGCCCCAGGCCAGGCTCAGGCGGAAGAAGAATCCGGAAAGGTCCGGCTTGAAGCCGTTGCCGAGGTCGGCCAGGCTGGCGCCCGGGCCCGAGGAGGCGAAGTCGCCGCTGCTGGAGTTGACCCACACCCCGGGGAAGGTCAGAAACCGGTACCCCAGGTTCAGCGACCAGCTCATGTGGGGGAAGGTGCTGAGCACCCGCTCCACCCGCAGCACCGGGCCGAAGCCGAAGGCCGCGGAGCTGAAGTTCCGCGTGCCGCTCAGGTGGTCCAGTCCGTCCACCACCTGCGAGCTGCCGGCCAGGTAGCCCTCCTCCAGCCGCAGGCCCAGGAAGGCCGTGCCCTGGGCGTCGGTGATCCAGGTGTAGCCCGGGCTGAAGTACAGGCTGCTGAGGAACCACTGCTGGTTGAGCTGGTAGTCGTCGAACTGGCCGTTGGGGTCGGCATAGGTGGCCTGGGCCTGCCAGGGCTGGCCGAAATCCACGCCCAGCTCCGAGCCCCAGCCGTCCGGGCGCTGCCACTCCATGCCGGCGCCGAACTGCTCGGCGTCGCCGAAGCTGGTCTGGGGGGCCTGGGCGCCGGAGGGGATCTGGGTGAGGAAGCCCTGGGCGTCGGTGTTCCTCAGGATGGTGCTGCCGAAGCTCAGGAAGACGCGCCAGCCGGCGCTGAGCTCGTTGCCCGCGCTGTCCGCGGCCCGCGCGCGGGGGCAGGCCCAGAGAAGTCCCAGGCACAGGATCAGGCCGCCAAACCTGGCCGGCCGGGCGGAAAACAGGCTCACGGGGCACCTCCTTCCTGGGTCAGACCATTTTCCTGGGCGCGCTGACGGGCTTGGGGGCCCCTCCCACGGGCATCTTGGGGGCGGCCTTGGCGGCCGGCTCCTTGGGCTTGATCTTGGGCTCCGGGGCGGCCTCCCTGGGGGCGGCCTCGTCCGCCTTGCCCTCGGCTTCGGCCTTCGCCTGCTCGGCCTTGGCCTTCTCCGCGGCCTCGGCGGCCAGGCGGGTCCGCTCGGCGCGCAGGGCCTCCTCGTCCTGTGCCAGGTGGCACTTCTTGTACTTCTTTCCGGATCCGCAGGGGCAGTCGTCGTTCCTGCCCGTGTTCTTGTGGCGCTGTTCGATGATGGCTTCGACCATGGCTCCTCGATGGAAGGGGGGCGAACCTTTTTCCCGCCCGTGGGCTCTTAATTTAAGGAAAGCCCGGATGAATGTCAATGCGCCGCCGGCCAGGGCCGCGTTGACTTTCCCAAACCCGGAGGGTATTCTTTGCGAAAACACGAAGACCCCGGCCGGATGTCGTCCGCCCCGTTTCCTTTAGAAAGGGATCCCCATGCGCTCCGTTGTCATCGTCGGTTCCGGCATTTCCGGATTCACCTCGGCCATCTACACGGCCCGCGCCAACCTCAAGCCCCTGGTCGTCACCGGCATGCCCCTGCCCGAGGGCGGCGGCGTGCTGGGCGGCCAGCTCACCACCACCACCGAAGTGGAGAACTTCCCCGGCTTTCCCGAGGGCGTGATGGGGCCCGACCTGATGGCCATGGCCCAGAAGCAGGCCGAGCGCTTCGGCGCCGAGGTGCTGATGGACCACGTGGTCTCGGCCGACCTCTCGCGGCGGCCCTTCCGGCTGAAGACCGTCAACGGCCAGGAGATCGAGGCGGAGAGCCTCATCATCTCCACCGGGGCCAGCGCCAAGTACCTGGGCCTGCCCAACGAGAAGCGCCTGGGGGGCCACGGGGTCTCGGCCTGCGCCACCTGCGACGGCTTCTTCTTCCGCGACAAGGCCATCTACGTGGTGGGCGGGGGCGACACGGCCATGGAGGAGGCCACCTTCCTCACCAAGTTCGGCAGGTCCGTCACCCTGGTGCACCGCCGCGACGAATTCCGGGCCAGCAAGATCATGCTGCAGCGCGCCCGCAACAACCCCAAGATCTCCTTCAAGACGCCCTTCGAGGTGGTGGACGTGCTGGGGGCCGACCAGGTGACGGGATTGAAGCTTAAGAACACCTCCACCGGCGCCCTGGAGGAGGTGGAGGCCCAGGGCTTCTTCCTGGCCATCGGCCACAAGCCCAATTCCGACCCCTTCAAGGGCCAGCTGGACATGGACGAGGTGGGCTACCTGAAGGTGGACGAACGCACCCGGGTGATGAAGAATGGAAAGGTGGTGCCGGGCGCCTTCGCCGCCGGCGACGTGGCCGACCACCGCTACCGCCAGGCCATCACGGCCGCCGGCACGGGCTGCGCCGCCGCCCTGGAAGCCACGCGCTTCCTGGAGGAGGAGAGGGGTTGAGGGTGAACGCTTCCGTCCCGATAGTTCGCAGTCGATTCTAGCAGGCTGCTGAAATAGTCCCCAGCGCAGCCTGCGCCCAACGACCCTCCGGGCCGTTGAGCCGCAAAAGCCTTGCTTTTGCGCAGTATTCCTATTTCAGCAACCTGCTAGGGAGCGCTCCATGAAGGCCATTGTCGAAGACGAAAAACTGCAGGGTGTGACGCGGGGGCCCTTCCCGGCCTCCCAAAAGGCCTACGTGGAGGGAAACCTGCACCCCGACATCCGCGTGCCCATGCGCCGCATCTCCCAGACGCCCACCCGGCACCAGGCGGCGCCCGGGAGCCCGGAGACGGCCGTCCGGGAGACGCCCAATCCGGACATCACGGTCTACGACACCAGCGGGCCCTACACCGACCCGGCCGCCTCCATCGACCTGAAGCGCGGGCTCGACCCCATCCGCGCCGCCTGGATCGCGCGCCGCGGCGACGCCGAGGAGAGGGAGGAGGGCGGCTCGGAATACGGCCGCCGGCGCCTCAAGGACGCCTCGCTGGATCCCATCCGCTTCCCCCGCGCGCGCAGGCCCCTGCGCGCCAGGGCCGGCCGCAACGTGTCGCAGATGCACTACGCCCGCAAGGGGATCGTCACGCCGGAAATGGAGTTCGTGGCCCTGCGCGAGAACCAGAAGCTGGAATCCCTGTACAGCCAGCAGCACCCCGGCCAGAGCTGGGGCGCCTCCATCCCCTTGAGGATCACGCCGGAATTCGTGCGCGACGAGGTGGCCCGGGGCAGGGCCATCATCCCGGCCAACCTCAACCACCCGGAACTGGAGCCCATGGCCATCGGGCGCAATTTCCTGGTGAAGATCAACGCCAACATCGGCAATTCGGCCGTGGCCTCCTCCATCACCGAGGAGGTCGAAAAGATGGTCTGGGCCACCCGCTGGGGCGCCGACACGGTGATGGACCTTTCCACCGGCCAGAACATCCACGAGACGCGCGAGTGGATCTTGCGCAATTCCCCCGTGCCCATCGGCACGGTGCCCATCTACCAGGCCCTGGAGAAGGTGGGCGGCAAGGCCGAGGAACTCACCTGGGAGCTCTACCGCGACACCCTCATCGAGCAGGCCGAGCAGGGCGTGGACTACTTCACCATCCACGCCGGCGTGCTGCTGAGGCTGGTGCCCCTGACGGCCCAGCGGGTGACCGGCATCGTCTCGCGCGGGGGCAGCATCATGGCCCGCTGGTGCCTGGCCCACCACCAGGAGAACTTCCTCCACGCGCATTTCGAGGAGATCTGCGAGATCATGAAGGCCTACGACGTCAGCTTCAGCCTGGGCGACGGGCTGCGGCCCGGCAGCGTGGCCGACGCCAACGACGCGGCCCAGTTCGGCGAGCTGGAGGCCCTGGGCGAGCTGACCAAGGTGGCCTGGAGGCACGACGTGCAGACCATGATCGAGGGGCCCGGCCACGTGCCCATGCACCTGGTGAAGGAGAACATGGACAGGCAGCTTCAGGCCTGCGGCGAGGCGCCCTTCTACACCCTGGGGCCGCTCACCACGGACATCGCCCCGGGCTACGACCACTTCACCAGCGGCATCGGCGCGGCCATGATAGGCTGGTTCGGCTGCGCCATGCTGTGCTATGTCACCCCCAAGGAGCACCTGGGCCTGCCCAACCGCGAGGACGTGAAGGAGGGCGTGATCACCTACAAGGTGGCCGCCCACGCCGCCGACCTGGCCAAGGGCCACCCCGGGGCCCAGCAGCGCGACAACGCCCTTTCGCAGGCCCGCTTCGAGTTCCGCTGGGAGGACCAGTTCAACCTGGGGCTTGACCCGGAACGCGCCCGCGCCTTCCACGACGCCACGCTCCCCCAGGAGGGGGCCAAGCTGGCCCATTTCTGCAGCATGTGCGGGCCGCACTTCTGCTCCATGGAGATCACCCAGCAGGTGCGCGACTACGCCGCCAGGACGGGCCTGGACGAAAAGCGGGCCCTGGAGGAGGGGATGCGGGAGAAGTCCGAGGAGTTCAAGAAGTCGGGCGCCGCGGTGTACCAGAAGGTCTGATGCCCACAGCGGGGGTCGCTTGAGCCGAGCCATCCAAAAGGAGAAGAAGCGGGCCAGGGACGCCTTCGTGGCGGGGTACGAGGCCCACATGGAGGGGGACGTGGAAAGGGCCATGTACCTCTACGCCCATTCCCTGGAATGGCACCCCACGGCCGAGGCCTACACCTTCATGGGATGGGCCTACAGCTTCCAGCTGAAGTTCGAGAAGGCCATCGAGCAGTGCCAGAAGGCCATCCAGATCGACCCCGATTTCGGCAACCCCTACAACGACATCGGGGCCTACTACATCGAGATGGGCCGGGACGACGAGGCCATCCCCTACCTGGAAAAGGCCGTGCTGGCCAGGCGCTACGCCAACCGGCACTTCCCCTTCTACAACCTGGGCCGGGTGCAGGAGAAACGCCGGGAGTGGGCTTCGGCCCTCAGGTCCTACCAGAAGGCCCTGGAGCTGTCCCCGGAATTCGAGGCGGCCCGCGTGGCCGTGGAGAGGGTCAAGGGGAACCTTCCCTGAACCCATTGGAGGGCGTTGCATGAATCCCTGGGACCTGCGATACGCGGAAAAAGGCCTGGCCTACGGCGAGGAGCCCAACGATTTCCTGGCCGCGGTGGCCGAAAAGCTCCTCAAGCCCGGGGGACGGGTGCTGTCCCTGGGGGAAGGCGAAGGCCGCAACGCCCTGTTCCTGGCCTCCAAGGGTTTCCAGGTGACGGCGCTGGACGCCTCCTGGGCCGGACTTTCCAAGGCCCGGGCAAGGGCGGCGGAGCGCGGCCTGAACCTGGAGACCGCCCTGGCCGACCTTTCCGAAACCACGCTGGACGAGTGCGCCTGGGACGGCATCCTCGCCATCTGGTGCCACCTGCCCGCGCCCCTGCGGCGCAGGGTGCACCGCCAGGCGGCCAGGGCGCTCAAGCCGGGAGGGGTCTTCATCCTGGAAACCTACACGCCCGGGCAGCTGAAACTGAAGACCGGCGGGCCCCGCGAACTGGACCGCCTGGCCACCCTGAAGGACCTCAAGGCCGACCTGAAGGGCCTGGAATTCCTCCACGCCCTGGAGGGCGAAAGGTTGGTGCTGGAAGGCAAATACCACCACGGCCCCGGCGCCGTGGCCCAGGTGGCGGCCAGGAGGCCGATCGCCTAGATCCAAAAACTGCCGGAGGCCTATTTCTGATTCGCCCCGCTCACGCGTGGCGAATGAAGATCGCCTCCGGCATTCGGCTGGCCGGCCTGAGAGCCGGCCGCCTCGGGCCTGTAGCTCAGTTGGTTAGAGCAGGGAACTCATAATTCCTTGGTCGCTGGTTCGAGTCCAGCCGGGCCCACTCCTTTCATTGAAATTCGCGCATCGCGGCCCTTCGATCCCTTGGGTCGGACTCGGTGGGACAGGCAAGGGGTCTTGAACCGAGGGAAGTAGGGAGCGCATGAGATATAAAACCCTGTTTCTTGTTTCGGTGGCCTGGCTTTTTTCGGCCGCCGCGGGGGCAGCGCCCACCGCCCTGAACCCGGACGGCAAACCGGGCCGGCCCTCCCTTCGCTTCGGCCTGGATTACGGTCCAGGCGCCACCACCTACCACAGCCCGTTGGTCTACGACCTGGGGGGCGGGTACAGCGCGGTGGGGGATTATTCCCTGAAGCGCGACGCCGCCCTCAATTTTTCCCTGGGCGCGCGGCTGCCCCTGCTCCCCTGGCTCACCCTGGGCGCGGATTCGGCCTCGGATTCCTACCTCAAGAACGAAAGCAACCAGTTCCGTTACTTCGACGGAAACGGCGTCCTGGTCCAGACCGACCCGGCCTCGCAGAACCTGCTCACCTTCCAGCGTTTCACCACCCGGGCCTGGATCAAGGCCTACCTGTGGCGGCTGGCCGCGCCGGGGCGGGGCGTGTGGCAGGGACCTTCCCTGGACTCGGCCCCGTCCTGGCTGCCGGCCCTCAGCCTGGGATACTGCAACCTTTCCTATTCCGACAACACCGACAGCCAGAACCTGCAGGGAAGCGCGGACGGGGTGCTCACCGGCCTGGAATTCCGGCTGCCCTGGGGCGCGCGGCTGGGTTCGCTCCTGGAGGGCTACTTCCACTTCCACGCGCAGTCCAGCCCCGCGCTGGACGACCCTGCCTACGACATCTACGGCAACGCCTTCAACCCCAGCTACACCCGCGACCAGTTCGACTGCCGGCCCGTCTGGCGGGTCTCCTTTTCCATGCCCCTGTGGCCCGGGGGCGGGAACCCCGACTTCGGCCGCGACGCCAACCCGGACGGGTGGCTGTGGGTGCCGCGCCTGGAGCTGGCCCACGCCACCAGCTATTGGAATGCCGCGCCCGGCCTGGCCCGGGACGACCTGGGCCTGGCCTGGCCCCTGACGGCCCTGGCCAGCGCCGTGCTGCGGGCCAGCTATTTCCATCCCCTCTCGGACAACTATTTCCCCACCGACCTGTCCACCCCGGGGGAGGACAACACCCGGTGGGTCTTTTCGCTGGGAGCCCGGCTCTACACCGACGCCCTGGAATGGTGAAGCGTGGCCGGGTTGACATGCCCGGAAAGCCAATGCTAGAATCTTCAGGTTTTCGGTCAAAACGGCGTTTTCAGCCTGTTTTCAAGCGGTTTTTTTGAAGAGTCCACTTCCTGGGAGGGCGCATGGGCCGGGCTTTCAAGTGGTTCCTGGGCGCGGGTTTGGCCGCGTCCCTGGCGTTTCTGGGATCGGGCATGGCCCGGGCGGCCGTCACCAAGATCGCCCTGCTGTGCGGCTTCGAAAACCAGCCCCAGAGCGGGGTCCAGAACCTGGATCCCATCTCGGTCCTTTCCCATCCCCTCACCGCGCCCAACGACTACGCCTGGAACACCGGCGGCTACGCCAGCCTGACGCCGTTCAAAAAATACGCCACCCAGGGGCGCACCTGCGCCGAAGTCCGCTTCACCACCCCGCTGGACTTCCTCTCCCCCGGCGACAAGAACCACCCCCTGCCTTCCACCTGGGAGGCCGGCATGACCCTTTCCACCGACAGCGCCACCAAGCTTCCGGTGACGGACTGGTCGCCCTACGCCGAGCTGGAGGTGGACGTGTACAACCCCGGCGAGGAGCAGTACCAGCCCTTCCTGAAGGTGACGGACGCCTATTCCCACGTCACCGAAACGGCCGGGTACATCAAGCCCAAGTCCAAGAGCGTGGTGTCCATCCCCATGAGCCTGCTGTCGCAGGCCAGGCTGGACCTCACCAACATCCAGGCGCTCACCTTCTACCTGAACACGGCGCGGGACACCACCGATCCCGTCCTTTACATCGACAACGTGAGGCTGGTCCCCCCCAAGCCCGGCCACTGAGCCCGGGCGCCCCCGTGGCGCCTTGGCGATCCCACGGTCTTCTGGACACGCATGCGCCCGTTCCCCGTCCCCAAAAAGGCCTCCCTGCCGTTGGCCCTGCTTGAACTGACCCGGCCCAGGCAGTGGCCCAAGAACCTGGTGGTCTTCGCCGCCCTGCTCTTTTCCGGCCACTTCGTGGACGCGCGTGAGGTGCTGCTGGCCGGCCAGGCCTTCTTCAGCTTCGTCCTGCTCTCCTCCTCGGTCTACAGCTTCAACGACGCCCGCGACGCCGAAAACGACCGGCACCATCCCCTCAAGCGCCTGCGGCCGGTGGCCTCGGGGCGGGTCTCCGCGGCGGCGGCCACCCTGTTCTCGCTGCTGCTGGGCCTGGCCGGCCTGGTGCTGGCCGGCCTGCTGGGGCCCTTCATGCTGCTGCTGGGCCTCACCTACCTGGCCTCCTCCAGTGCCTATTCCCTGTGGCTGAAGCACGTGGTCATCCTGGACGTCTTCTTCCTGGCGCTGGGCTTCGTGCTGAGGGCCGTGGCCGGCGGGATGGCCATCCGGGTGCCGGTTTCGGAATGGCTGCTGGTGTGCACCACGCTGCTGGCCCTGTTCCTGGGCCTGGCCAAGCGCCGCCAGGAGCTGGGCCTGCTGAAGCAGGGCGCCCGCTCGCACCGCAGGTCCCTGGAGGAGTACAGCCAGGCCCTGCTGGACGAGATGATGTCCGTCGTCACCAGCGCCACGGTGGTGGCCTATTCCATCTACACCTTCGACGCCCACCCCTACCACGGCATGCACCTGATGATGCTGACCATCCCCTTCGTGCTCTACGGCATTTTCCGCTACCTGTACCTGGTGCACCAGAAGGGGCTGGGCGGCAGCCCCGAGGCCGTGCTGCTCACCGACCGGGCCATGCTGGTCGACGTGTTGCTTTGGGCGCTGTGTTCCGGCGCCATCCTGGCCCTCGAAAAGAGGGGATAAGTACTCCGGCATCCAACATTTCGTGGAGGTTCGCGTGGCCAAACGACGGTCCCGGAAGAATGCGGGCTGGGCTCTGGACTTCGACTGGGTTTTCGGCCCCTGGGACATGCTGGTCTCCCTTTCCGGCGCCCTGTGGACGGCCCTGCGCAAGGACTGGCGGGCCCAGGCCATGCTGGCCGTGCTGCTCTTCACCGCGGTGACGCGATTCTGGCAGCCCGACTGGTACTTCACCCGCCAGTTCCACCCGGACGAGCGCTGGCTGTTCGAGAAGGTGGCGGACCTGAGCTACCCCCAGGAGCCGGGCCGGGCCAGCGGCGACCCGGCCGGCCTGCAGTACGGGTCGCTGCCCCTGTACCTTCTGGCCACCCTGAAGAACGCGGCCCAGGTGTTCAACCCGCGCATGGACGTCTTCCGCTTCATCGTGCCGGCGGGGCGCATGCTTTCCGGGCTTTTCGACACCCTTTCGGTCCTGCTGCTGTTCCTGCTGGGCGGCAAGCTGTGGGACAGGAGGGTCGGCCTGCTGGCCGCCGCCTTCCTGGCCTTCACGCCCCTCAACATCCAGCTGGCCCATTTCTTCACCGTCGACCCCCTGCTGACCATGCTCAGCCTCGCCACGCTGCTGTCCTGCGCCGCGGTCATGCGGGGAGGGGGCTGGGGCGCCTCGCTGGCCTGCGGGATCTTCTACGGGGCCAGCCTGGCCAGCAAGACGGCCGGGCTGCCGCTGGTGCTGCCCATCCTGCTGGCCCATGGATACGCCTTCTGGGACGAGTGGTCCAAGGGCCGCAAGGCCGACCCCGACCTTCTGAAGGCCGTGGGCCTGGGCCTGGGGCTGAGCGCCCTGGCGACCCTGGCGGCCTTCTTCGTCTGCATGCCCTGGGCCTTCCTGGACTGGTCCAAGTTCGTCTCCAACCAGAACGCCCAGCGCGCCATCCTGGTCACCGGCTCTCCCGACGGTACGCCCTACGTGCGGCAGTACTGGGACACCATGCCGGTTTTCTTCGACCTGAAGAACATCCTGCTCTACTACCAGGGCTGGCTGCTGGGCGGCGTGTGCCTGGCCGCCTTCGACTTTCACCTGGCCAAGCCGGCCCTGGGCCTGGCCAAGACGGCCCTGGGACGCCGCGCCACCTTCGGCGAGGGACTGGACCGGGCCCGCGCGGCCGCTTCGGCCCCCGCCCGGCGCGGGGCGGCGCGTCCTTCCGCCGCGCCCGCGGGCCACGGCCTCTTCTCGCGGCCCTCCCTGCTGGTGCTTTCCTGGGGCCTCCCCTACCTGCTGGTGGTGGGCTTCGCCTTCGCCAAGTTCGCCCGCTACATGCTGCCCTTCATGCCGGTGCTGTGCCTGCTGGGAGCGGCCAGCCTGGTGGGCGCCTGGGACCTGCTGCCCGGCAGGAGCCTGGCCCGCAGGGCGGTGGGCGCCCTGACCGCGGCCGCCCTGGTGTTCGGCTTCGGCTACGCCGTGGGATACACCTCCATCTACACCCGGCCCCATCCCTGGATCGCCGCCTCGGACTGGATATTCGAGAACGTGCCGACGACCATGACCAACCCGGACGGCACCAAACGGCCGACCTCCATCCTCAACGAAACCTGGGGCGACGACCTTCCCGTGCAGGTGGGGCCCCGCAACGCCGGCATGTACCACGACTGGCAGATCGGCATCGTGGAATGGGACAGCCCGCGCAAGCTTGAGGAGTTCGGCACCAAGCTGGCCGGCTCGGACTACCTGGTGCTGGCCGACCCGCGCGCCTACGGCACCTACCTGCGCCTGAAGGACCGCTTCCCGCTCACCTACAGCTACTACCACCTGCTGTTCAGCGACCCCGGCAGGCTGGGCTTCAAGCTGGCCCTGGACGAGTCCAACGAGCCCAACATCTACGGCATCACGGTCGACGACAGCCGCACCCCGGCCAAGCCCACGCTGTGGTGGGCCGACGAGAGCTTCAGCCTGTACGACCACCCCCATTCCTTCATCTTCCAGAAGGTGGAGGACCTGAGCGCGCAACAGATCGAAAACGTCCTGTCCTCGGAGGTGGACAAGCTGGGCCTGCCGCAGGCCTGGAGGCGGGGAGGCTCGCCCGAGGACAACCTGGCACAGGCCGGCGGGGGGTCGGCGCTTTCCCAGGAGCCCTCCGAAAACCCGGCGGCCGTGAATCCCAACATCGGCCTTTCGCGCGGGGCCATGCACCCCCTGGGCTTTTCCGTGCTCACCTGGTGGCTGCTGGCCCTGCTGCTGGGCTGGCTGGCCATGCCCCTGTGCCGGGCGGTTTTCTCCGGCTTTCCGGACCTGGGCTACGCCTTTTCCAAGGCCATGGGCCTGCTGCTCTTCGCCTGGCTGGCCTTCTGCCTGGTCACCTTCAAGGTGATGTTCTTCTACCAGGGGCGGCTGCCGATCCTGCTGGCTCTGCCTCTGGCCGGCCTGGCCGGGTGGCTGTGGACCCGTCCCCAGGAACTGAAGGCCTGGTGGAAGGCCCAGAACCGCCAGGTGCTCTGGGCCGAGGCGGTCTTCACCGCGGCCTTCCTCTTCTACGCCGC
>JAJYGY010000120.1 GCA_021790555.1 bacterium | reverse complement strand
CCGCCATCCCAGCTTCATCACCTGGTCGTAGCGGAAGCGCGGCAGGGTCCAGCGCACCAGCATGAGAAGCCAGGAGAAGAAGACGATCTTGAAGCCGTAGGAAGCCGCCTCCAGGCCGACCCCCAGCCAGGTGGGCAGGCGCCACACCAGGTGCCCCCGGGCGAAGAAGCCCGTCACCCCGCCCTGGACCACGTGCAGGCCGGGCACGCCCCAGCCGCCGAAGAACAGCGCCGCGATGATCCAGGCGAAGAGCAGCGATTCGATGAACTCGGCCATGAGGAACAGCAGGGACTTCATGCCCGAATACTCGACGAAGTACCCCACGATCTCGGACTCGCCCTCCGGCAGGTCGAAGGGCACCCGCTTGATCTCCACCGTGGCCGCCGCCAGGAACAGGAAGAAGCCCAGGGGCTGGAGCACCACGCCCCAGTGCACCAGGGGCAGCCAGCCGAAGAGCCAGGTGGTCTTCTGCTGGGCCAGGATCATCTGGCGCAGGTCCAGGCTGCGGTAGAGCAGCAGCAGGCCCATCAGGGTCAGCCCCAGGGTGACCTCGTAGGAGATCACCTGGGCCGAGGCCCTCAGGGCCCCCATGGTGGAATACTTGTTGTCGCTGACGTAGCCGGCGATGACCACGCCGTAGACCCCGATGGAGAGCATGGCGAAGATGAACAGCAGCCCCACCTGGCTGGGGGCCACCGTCAGCACCACCGGCGCGGACAGCCACGGCAGGCTCACCTGGTTGCCGAAGGGAATGACGGCGAAGGCGGCCAGGGCCGAAAAGCAGGCCAGGAAGGGCGCCAGGGTGTGCAGGAAGCGGTTGGCCTTGGGGGGGATGTAGTCCTCCTTGGTCAGCCCCTTGATGGCGTCGGAAAGGATGTGCACCAGGCCCATGGCACGGATGCCAAGGATGGAGGCGCGGTTGGCGCCGACGCGGTCCTGCATGATGGCGCTCTGCTTGCGCTCCACCCAGGAAAGCAGGGCCCCGCAGCCCATCACCAGGCCGATGACGAAAAGAATCTTCGCCAGCAGCACCGCAAGTTCGATCCACCAGGGGTTCAACCTAGATCCTCCGTCCCGCCGCTCAGGCGGCCACCGCCGACTTCACCGCCAGGCCCGATTTTCCCAGTGCCTGGTGGGTCATGTCCTTGAATTCCGGCACCCCGCGGGCCAGGTCCAGGAAGACCGACTCCGCGTCCCCGGCCCAGGGCTCCTGCCCCAGGGCGCTTCCCAGCTGGAGCGCCAGGGCGAAGGCCGGACGGCTGTCGCCCCAGGGTTCCATGGCCTTGCGCAGCCTCTGCACCCGGCCCTGCCGGTTGGTGAAGCTGCCCTCCTGCTCGGCGTACACGGCCCGGGGCAGGAACAGGGGCGCCCGGGAGGCCGCCTCGCTTTCGTGCGCGTTGACCAGGGCCAGCAGCCCCGGCCTGCCGGCCAGCTCCAGGAAGGCGGGCATGCCGAGCACCGCCCCCAGGTCCTGCTCCACCGCCACCAGGGCCGAGAACTTCCCCTCCCCGGCCGCCTTCAGGACTTCGCGGGCCCCCAGCACCCCGGCCCGGGGACCCAGGCCCAGCAGGCGGGCGCCCTCGCTGTTGGGGTTCTTGTCGGCCTGGATGAGGTATCCGTCCGCCCCGCCCGTCCTCTTGATGCCGTCGCCGGCCTCGACCTGGCCGACGCCCAGGTGCCGGGCCAGGCGGGCCCAGGCCCACAGCTCCTCGTTGGTGAGCCGGGGCGAAAGCAGGAAGGCCACCGAGCCCGGCCCCCCGGAATCCAGCGCCGACTTCAGGCCCGAGGCCAGCTCCGCCACGGCCTCCTCCCAGGGGATGGGCAGGCCCCTGCGCGCGGCGCGCGCGGCCCGGCCCTGGTCCAGGGAGGGGTAGGAATAGCGGCCCTCGTCGCAGATCCAGAACTGGTTCACCTGGGCGTTCTCGCGCGGATAGACGCGGTAGGCCCGGGCCTGCCCCACCTTGTTGTAGGGGTTCGGGTTGGTGTTGAGGACGATGTTGCAGCCCTGGCTGCAGCCGTCGCAGACGGTTTCGGCGTCCTCCAGGTACCAGGGGCGCGACTTGAAGCGGAACTGCTTGTCCGTCAGGGCCCCCACCGGGCAGATGTCCACCACGTTGCCGGAATAGGGGTTGTCCAGCCGGGCCCCCTCCACCAGGCCGATCTGCTCGGTGGAGCCCCTGCCGAAGATGCCCAGTTCGTGGCTCTTGGAGACGAAGTCGGTGAAGCGCACGCAGCGGGAGCACAGCACGCAGCGCTCGGTGTCCAGCATCACGTGGGGGCCGATATCCTCGGCCTTCTTCTTCTTGTTCTTGCCCTCCTCCAGGCGCGAGTGGGCCCGGTCGTGGAGCATGTAGTAATCCTGCAGATAGCATTCGCCGGCGCAGTCGCACACCGGGCAGTCGATGGGGTGGTTGAGCAGCAGGAACTCCATCACCCCCTGGCGGGCCTTGGCCACCTTGGGGGTGTCGGTCTTCACCACCATGCCGTCGGCGGCGGGCGTGTTGCAGCCGATCTGGAGCTTGGGGCTGCCCTCGATCTCCACCAGGCACATACGGCAGTTGCCGGCCACGGGCAGGCCCGGGTGGTAGCAGAAGTGGGGCACCTCCACCCCGGCGGCCTGGGCCGCCAGGATGAGGTTGGCCCCCTTCTCCACCTCCACTTCTTTTCCGTCGATCGTCAATTTGGGCATCGTGTTCCCGTCAGTGAATCCCGGCCGCCGTGGGGGCCTCCGGCATCTCCTCCGTCCAGCCGACCAGCGACATCTTCCTGCCCTTCCGGATGTACTCCTCGAATTCCGCCCGGAACTTCCTCAAAAAGCTCTGAACCGGGAAGACCGCCGCGTCGGCCAGCACGCAGATGGTCTTGCCGGCCATGTTGTCGCAGATGTCCAGCAGCCGGTCCAGGTCGTCCGCCTGGCCGCGGCCCTCGGCGATGCGGTCGATGATCTTGTGCATCCAGTGGGTGCCCTCGCGGCAGGGCGTGCACTGGCCGCAGGACTCGTGGGCGTAGAAGCGCGAGACGTTCTGCAGCAGCCGCACCATGCTGGTGGAATCGTCGATGGCCATGGTGGCGGCCGAGCCCAGCATGCTGCCGGCCTTGCCCAGCGAATCGAAGTCCATGCGCACGTCCATCTCCTTTTCCGTCAGCACGGGCGACGAGGAACCGCCCGGGATCACCGCCTTGATGGAGCGGCCCGGCCTTGGCCCCCCGCCGTGCTCGAAGACCAGCTGGCGCAGGGTGGTGGAATGGGGCAGCTCGTAGAGACCCGGCTTCCGGACCTGGCCGCTGAGGCAGTAGAGCTTGGTGCCCCCGTTCTTCTCGCAGCCCAGGGCCGCCCAGGCCTCGGCGCCCATGGAAATGAGGTGCGGCACGCAGGAAAGGGTCTCGACGTTGTTGATGATGGTGGGGCGGCCGAACAGGCCCTTCACCGCCGGAAAGGGCGGCTTCAGCCTGGGAAAGCCCTTCTTGCCCTCCAGCGACTCCAGCAGGGCCGTCTCCTCGCCGCAGATGTAGGCCCCGGCGCCGGGATGCAGGTGGACGTCCAGGGAGAAGTCCGAGCCCATCACCTTTTTGCCCAGCACGCCGGCCTGGTAGGCCTGCCGCAGGGCCTCTTCCAGGGTGCGGCGGCCCTTGTGGAACTCGCCGCGCACGTACACGTAGGCGGCGTGCACCCCGTTGGCGAAGCAGGTGATGGCGATCCCCTCGATGAGCTGGTGGGGGTCCTGTTCCAGCAGGGCCCGGTCCTTGAACGTCCCCGGCTCCCCCTCGTCGGCGTTGACCGCCAGGTAGCGCGGGCCGCCGTCGTCCTTGGGCAAAAAGCCCCACTTCACCCCGGCGGCGAAGCCGGCCCCTCCGCGCCCACGCAGGTTGCCCTTCTTCACCTCCTCGATGATGTCGGCGGGCTTCATGCCCAGGGCCTTCTTCAGGGCCTGGTAGCCGCCGGACTTCACGTAGCCCTCGTGGGCCAGGGCCCCGGGGTTTCCGAAGTTTCGGGTAAGATAGCGCGGAGTTTCCATGCACCCGTCTAGAAAAAGGTCGTCAGCGTTTCTTCAGCTCTTCGATCAGCGCTTCCGTCTTCCCGGCGTCCAGGTGGCCGTGCAGGGTGTCGCCCACCTGCATCACCGGCCCCATGTCGCAGGCGGCCAGGCATTCCACCTCCTCCACGGAAAACATGCCGTCGGCGGTGACCTGGCCGTGGCGGATGCCCAGCACCCGCTCCACCGTGGCCGAGACCTCCTGGCAGCCCCCCAGGGCGCAGGAGAGCGTGCGGCAGACCATCAGGTGGTGGCGGCCGCGGGGCTTCTCGGTGAACATGCTGTAAAAGCTCACCACCTCCTGCACCTTCACCGCCGGGATGCCCAGATACTCGGCCACCTCGCGCTGGGCCTCGGCGGGCAGGCTGCCGTGGGCCTCCTGCACCAGGTGCAGCAGGGGGATGACGGCGGCCTGGCGCCGCGGATAGCGGCCGGTGATCTCGTCGAATTTGGCCCTCATTTCGGGGCTGACATAGCTCATCGGTCCAGCTCCCCGGCGATCATGTTCACGGACCCGAAGGTGGCGATGACGTCGGCCACCTGGCCGCCCACGATCATCTCCTCCAGGCCCGACATCAGGGCGAAGCAGGGCGGGCGCACCCGCACCCGGTAAGGGCGGTCGCTTCCGTCCGAGATCACCCAGAAACCCAGCTCCCCGTTGGCCCCCTCCACCGCCTGGTAGACCTCCCCGGCGGGCGGGCGGATGCCGTGGCCCGGCATCAGCAGCTTGAAGTGGTTCATCAGGGCTTCGATGTTGGTGTACACGTCCTTCTTGTCCGGCAGGGCCACGCGCGGATCGGCCACGTTCACCGGCCCTTCCGGCATGCCTTCCAGGGCCTGCTCGACGATGCTCAGGCTCTGGCGCATCTCCTCCAGGCGCACGCGGTAGCGCGCGTAGTTGTCGCCTTCCGTGGCCACCGGCACCTCGAAGCGGAGGCGGTCGTAGACCAGGTAGGGGAAGTTCCTGCGCACGTCGTAGTCCACGCCCGAGGCCCGGAGCATCGGCCCGGTGAAGCCGTACTGCACGGCCCGGTCGGCCGGCATCACCCCCACCCCGCGGGTCCGGTCCAGGAAGATGCGGTTGCGGCTCAGCAGCGCGTCGACCTCCGCCAGGGCCTCGCGGGTCTTCCCGGCCACGAAGGCGAAGCGCTCGCCGAAGTTCAGGGGCAGGTCCTTGGTCACCCCGCCCACCCGGGTGTAGGAGATGGTCAGGCGCGCCCCCGTCACTTCCTCGATCAGCTGCCAGATGTACTCGCGGGCCTTGATGAAGTAGAGGAAGGCCGTGAAGGCGCCCATCTCCATGGCCGAGGCCCCGATGCAGGTCAGGTGGTCCGCCACGCGCGAAAGCTCGCTCATGATGACGCGGATGTACTGGCAGCGTTCGGGGGCCTCCACCCCCAGAAGCTTCTCCACGGCCAGGGCGTAGCCCACGTTGTTGATGAGGGGGCTGCAGTAGTTGAGCCGGTCGGTGTAGGGCACGGCCTGGTTCCAGGTCTTGTGCTCCACCGTCTTCTCGAAGGCCCGGTGCAGGTAGCCGATCTCCACGTCCGCCCAGACCACCTTCTCGCCGTCCAGCTTCAGCATCAGCCGGATGGTGCCGTGCATGGCGGGATGCGAGGGGCCCATGTTGATGGCGGTGGGCTCGATGCGGAACTCGTCCTCCCCCGCGCGCGCCGCCGCGGGGTCTTTTTGTTCCAGGCCTAAGGGCATCGCGTTCCGATCAAGAGGGGTTGGAGGCCCGGCGGCTCTGCTGCCGGACCTTCTCGTAGTCGATGGCGTCGCGCATGGGCACCAGGGGCTGCATCCTGCCCAGGGGATAGTCCTTGCGCAGGGCGTGGCCCTCGAATTCCTCGTACATCAGGATGCGCTTGAGGTTGGGGTGCCCCTCGAAGCGGATCCCGTACATGTCCCAGGCCTCCCGTTCGAACCAGTCGGCCCCGGCCCAAAGGCCCGAGGCCGTGGGCAGGGACGGGTTTTCGGCGGGCAGGTAGGCCTTGACGCACAGGCGCGCCCCCAGCTTGGGCGAATAAAGCTGGTAGGACACGGCGAACCTGCCCGGCCGGGGGGACGGGAACTTAAGGTAGTCCGCGGCCGCCAGGTCCATCAGGAAGGCGAACCCGGTCTCCGGGTCGTCCTTCAGGAAGGCCAGCACGCCGGCCAGGGCCCCGGCCGAAACCACCGCGGCCGGGGATCCGGCCATGTCCTCCACCTCGACGGGCTGGCCGGGAAAGCGGCCTCGGATTTTCTGGATGACGGGGTTTTCTTCCACTTGCACCCACCAAAGCTAGGGCCTGGGCCCGCGGCTCAGACCAGCGCCTGTTTCTGGCCCTGGATGCGCTCCTGAAGCTTCATCAGCGCGTCGATCACGGTCTCGGGACGGGGCGGGCAGCCGGGGATGTACATGTCCACCGGGATGACGCAGTCCACGCCCGGAACCGTGGCGTAGTTCTGGTAGAAGCCCCCCGAGGTCGCGCAGACGCCGAAGGCCACCACCCACTTGGGCTCGCACATCTGGTCGTAGATCCGCTTCAACACCGGGGCCTGCTTGTGGTTCACCGTGCCCACCACCATCAGCAGGTCCGCCTGCCGGGGCGAGAAGCGCGGAAACACGGCCCCAAAACGGTCGGTGTCGTAGTGCGACGACGAGGTGGCCATGTATTCCATGCCGCAGCAGGCCGTCACAAAGGGATAATTGAAAAGGGAATACTTTCTGGCCCAGCCCAGGACCTTGTCCAGCCGGGTAGTCAGGACGGCGTCTTGAAGCGTGTCTTCCGTCATGTTTTTCCCTCTTGAATGGGAACCGTCATGGAAATAGCCTTGGTTTTTAAGGGATTTTGTCGTTCAAGAGGACCAGATATCCCGAAAAAGCTAGGCTTTGAAAACTTTTTCGGGATGCCTTGGACCAAAGGCCGGACTTTGTGAAAAAAAGCACTAATCCCGACGTGGCAATTCCCTTCCCTGGATCACAATATAACAGAGGGTCAGTGGAAATCAAGAAGGATTTTAATCCCGGTCAGACTCGCGGCTCTTCTTGATCTGGGCCAAAGCCCGGTTGGCAGCCAGCCTTTCCGCTTCTTTTTTATTCTTCCCCTTGCCTGCTCCAAGGACCTTGCCCTCCAACAGCACCTCCACCTCGAACACCTTGGCGTGATCCGGCCCCAGGGCCTGGGTGACCTTGTAGGTGGGAGGCTTTTTGAAGCGCTTTTGGCTCCATTCCTGCAACTGGGTCTTGGCATCCAGACCGCCCTGTTCCTGTTCCCCAGGGTCTTTTTCCAGCAAAGGCCTCAAAAAGGTCCTGACCGCGTCCATGCCCTGATCCAGGTACAGGGCCGCCAAGAGGGCCTCCAAGGCGTCCGCCAGAAGGGCCTTTTTTTCCCTGCCCCCGGTCGACTCCTCCCCCCTGCCCAGCAGCAGGGCCCGCCCCAGCCCCAGGGATCCGGCCCAGGGCGCCAGGCTGCTTTCCGACACCAGCACGGCCTTTTTCCGGGCAAGCTGACCCTCGTTGAGGTCCGGAAAGGCCTCGTACAGGTGCTGGGAGACCAGCAGCCCCAGCACGGAATCGCCGAGGAATTCCAGCTTTTCGTTGCAGGCCAGGCCCGGCTGGCGGGCCTCGTTGAGGTAGCTTCGGTGGGTGAAGGCCCGCAGGTACAGGCCTTCCTGGCGCGGGCTGATGCCCTGGCGCTTGAGGAATTCCCGCGCGGACTCCGGCAGGGGCGACGCGTTGGTCATGGGGTTCCGGGTCGAAAAGGGGGCGAAAAAAAAGGCCCGGCCTGGGCTTTCCCCAGCGCCGGGCCCGGAAAAGGAGGGGTCAGCCCTTGAACTTCCCGAAGATCAGCGAGGCGTTGTGCCCGCCGAAGCCGAAGGAATTGGAGATGGCGAATTTCACGTCGCGCTCCCGGGCGGTGTTGGCCACGTAGTCCAGGTCGCAGTCCGGATCCGGCCTGGACTGGTTGATGGTGGGGTGCACCTTGCCCGTCTGGATGGTCTTCAGGCAGACGATGGCCTCCACCCCTCCGGCGGCTCCCAGCAGGTGGCCGACCATGGATTTCGTCGAGGAGATCCAGGCCTTCCTGGAGCTGGCGTGCTCCTTGAAGACCTCCTTGACGGCCCGGGTCTCGGCCTTGTCCCCCACCGGGGTGGAGGTGCCGTGGGCGTTGATGTAGTCGATCTGGTCCGGGTTCAGGCGCGCGTCGGCCAGGGCCATCTTCATGGCGCGGGCCCCGCCTTCGCCGTCCTCCGGGGGCGCGGTCATGTGGTAGGCGTCCTCGCTGAGGCCGTAGCCCAGCAGTTCCCCGTAGATGCGGGCTCCCCTGGCCTTGGCCCTCTCCAGCTCCTCCAGCACCACCACGCCGCAACCCTCGCCCATGACGAAGCCGTCGCGGTCGGCGTCGAAGGGCCGGCTGGCCGCCTCGGGCGCGTCGTTGCGGGTCGAAAGGGCCCCGGCCGAGCAGAAGCCGGCCACGCCCAGGGGCGTGATGGCCGATTCCGTCCCCCCGGCCAGCATCACGTCGGCGTCGCCCCGGGCGATGGTCTTCATGGCGTCGCCGATGGCGTGGTTGCCGGTGGCGCAGGCCGTGGCCACGCAGGAATTGGGGCCCTTCAGCCCGAACTGGATGGCGATCTGGCCCGGCGCCATGTTGACGATGAGCATGGGGATCAGGAAGGGATTGACCCGCGAGGGGCCCTTTTCCAGCAGCACCTTGTGCTGGGCCTCGATGACCCTGAGGCCCCCGATGCCCGAGCCCACCAGCACCCCGAAGCGCTCCAGGTTCTCCTTGGAAAGGTCCAGGCCGGCGTCGCGGATGGCCATGTCGGCCGAGGCCACCGCGTACTGGGTGAAGAGGTCCATGCGGCGGGCCGCCTTCTTGTCGGCCACGTGCTTCTCGACGTCGAAGTCCTTCACCTCGCAGGCGAAGGTCGTGTCGTAGCCCGTGGGGTCGAAGGCCCGGATGCGGGCGGCCGCGGCCTTGCCGGCGAGCAGGTTCTGGAAGGTCGTTTCCGCGTCGTTGCCCAGGGGGGTCACCGCCCCCAGGCCCGTGATCACCACTCTTCTAGTCATGCGCCACCTTTGCGGAGGGGAAAAAACGGCTCAAAAGGCCCTAAAAAGCGCGATGCGAAAGGCCCTTGGGCTGACCTTTCGCATCGCGTTTTCGTGCACGAAGACCGCCTCCAAGAGCCTCAGCTCTCCTTGGCGTGCGCCTTGATGTACTCGATGGCGCTGGAGACCGTCTTGATCTTCTCGGCCTCGTCGTCCGGGATCTCGATGTTGAACTCCTCTTCGAAGGCCATCACCAGTTCCACCTGGTCCAGGGAGTCGGCGCCCAGGTCGTCGATGAAAGAGGCCTCCGCCGTGACCTGGTCGGCATCCACCCCAAGCTGGTCGACGATGATCTCTTTGACTTTGTCTTCGATAGCCACGCTTGATTCTCCTCAGTGTGAGAGATGCTCCTGCTGCCCTACATCATCATTCCGCCGTCCACCCGGAAAACCTGGCCGGTGACGTAACTGGACGCGTCGGAAGCGAGAAAGGCCACCACCGAGGCGACCTCTTCGGCCGTGCCGAAGCGCCCCAAGGGGATGGTTTCCAAAAGGGCCTTGCGGGCCTCTTCTGAAAGCTGTTCGGTCATGGCGGTGACGATGAAGCCCGGTGCGACCGCGTTGACCTGGATGTTCCTCGAAGCCAGCTCCTTGGCGGCCGATTTCGTCAACCCGATCAGGCCGGCCTTGCTGGCCGAGTAATTCACCTGGCCGGCGTTGCCGTTGATTCCGACGATGCTGCTGATGTTGATCATCTTGCCGGCGCGCTGCTTCATCATCACCTTGGCGGCGGCCTTGCAGCAGAGGAAGGAACCCTTCAAGTTGGTGGCGACCACCTCGTCGAAGTCGCTTTCGCTCATGCGGAGCATCAATCCGTCGCGGGTGACGCCAGCGTTGTTAACCAATACATCCAGCCGTTTGAACTTGTCAAGCGCTTTATTGAAAAGGGCCTCCACCTGGGCCCCCGAAGCCACGTCGGCCCCCAGCCCCAGGCAGGGCTGGCCGCTCTGGGCCTGGATTTCGGCCGCCACGGCGGCCGCCTTTTCCTCCTGGCGGCCGGTCAGCACCACCTGGGCGCCCTCGCGGGACAGCCTCAGGGCGATCTCCCTGCCGATTCCCTGGGTCCCCCCGGTGACCAGGGCGACCTTGTCCTTCAACGTCATGCGCCTCCTCCCAAGGTTAGCGGGCCGCGATCCCCAGGGCCTGGCGGGCCTTTTCCAGGGATTTCAGGTCCTCCACGTTGGCCAGGGTGGCCTCGCGCGAAATCCGCTTCACCAGGCCCGAAAGCACCCTTCCCGGGCCGATCTCGAGGAAGGTGTCCACGCCGGCCTTGAGCATGGCCTCCACGCTGGCCGTCCACAGCACCGGCTGGCTCACCTGCCTGATCAGCATCTCCTTCAGGGTGGCCACGTCCGAGACCGCCTGGGCCGTGGCGTTGACCACCACCGGCGGCTCGGGCGCGCTCCAGGCCCCCTTTTCCAGCGCCGGCCTGAGGGCCTCGGCGGCCGGGACCATGAAGCGCGAATGGAAGGGGCCCGAGACGGCCAGGGGCACGCATTTTCCGGCCCCGGCGGCCTGGGCCAGGCGCATGGCCTCCTCCACGGGCCCCTTCTGGCCCGAAATCACCACCTGCCCCGGGCTGTTGAAGTTGGCCGGCTCCACCGATCCGCCCGCGGCGCTGGCCTGGAGGCAGATCTCCACCACCTTGGCGTCCTCCAGCCCCAGGATCGCGGCCATGGTCCCGCCCGAGGCCCTGGCCTGCTCCGCCATGGCGTTGGCGCGGGCCTGCACCATCTTCAGCCCGTCCTCGAACCCGAAGGCCCCGGCCGCCATCAGGGCGGAATACTCGCCCAGGCTGTGCCCGGCGGCGAAGGCGGGTTTCAGGTTCCAGCCCTTGACGACCTCCCACACCGCCGCGCTGGTGACGTACAGGGCAGGCTGGGTGTTGGAGGTCTCCTTCAGCTCCTCCTCGGGCCCCTCGAACACGACCTTCTTCAGGCCACGGCCCAGCACCTGGTCGGCCCGGTCGAAGAGGGCCATGGCCCTGGGGTCGGAAAGGGCCAGTTCCCTGCCCATGCCCACGAACTGCGATCCCTGTCCCGGAAACATCACCGCCAGTTTCATGCCGTCACCACTCCAGAATCACGGAAGCCCAGGTCAGGCCGGCGCCGAAGGCCACCAGCGCCACCTTGTCGCCGGGCTTCAGCAGGCCCTGGGCCTCGACCTCGTCCAGGGCGATGCCCACCGAGGCGGCCGAGGTGTTTCCATACTTGTCCAGGTTGACGAAGACCTTTTCCATGGGGAGTTCCAGGCGCTTGGCGGTTGCCTCGACGATGCGGATGTTGGCCTGGTGGGGGATGAGGAGGCGGATATCGGAGGGTTTCAGGCCGGCCTTGGCGATGGCCTCCTCGGCCGCGGCGGCCATGGCCTTCACCGCGAACTTGAAGACCTCCTTGCCTTCCATCTTGAGGAAGTGCAGGCCGCCGGCCAGGGTCTCCGGCGAGGTGGGGCGGCGGCTGCCGCCCCCGGGCATGCACAGCAGCTCGGCGGCCCCGCCGTCCGAGCCCAGGTGGACCGACAGCACGCGCCGCCTTTCCGAGGGCCCCAGCACCGCCGCGCCGGCCCCGTCTCCGAAAAGCACGCAGGTGTTGCGGTCCTTCCAGTCGATGATGCTGGAGAGCTTCTCCGCCCCCAGCACCAGGGCCCGGGACGCCGTGCCGGACAGGATGAAGTTGTGGGCCGTGGTCAGGCCGTAGAGGAACCCGGAACAGGCCGCCGAGACGTCGAAGGCGAAGGCCTTGGCGGCGCCCAGCTTCTCCTGGATGAGGCAGGCCGTGGAGGGCCAGGGCATGTCCGGCGTGATGGTCGCGTTGACGATCATGTCCAGGTCCTCGGGACGGGTGCCCGAAGCCTCCAGGGCCCTGCGGGCCGCGGCCACGGCCATGTCCGAGGTGAACTCCCCCCCGGCGGCCAGGCGCCTTTCGCGGATGCCCGTGCGGGTGCGGATCCACTCGTCGGAGGTCTCCACCATCTTCTCCAGGTCGAAATTGCTCAAAACCCGGCTGGGCAGGTAGCTTCCCGTGCCCAGGATGCCGACCCCCGGCGCTTCGCTCATGCCGCCACCCCCGTGTGCTGTTTGATTTTCTCACCCAATTTTTGGACCAGGCCCTGCTCGGCGCAGGCGCGGCCCAGCAGGATGGCGTTCTTGATGGCGATGTGGTTGGCCGAGCCGTGGGCGATGATGCAGTTGCCGTTGACGCCCAGGAGGATGGCGCCGCCGTATTCGTCGGCGTTGAGGTGGCGGTGCAGGTCGCGGAAGGCCCCTTTGCCCAGCATCCCCCCCAGCTTCACCAGGGGGCCGCCCCGCTTGAAGGATTCGCGGATCTCCTCGAAGATCATCTTGGCCAGCCCCTCGGCCGTCTTCAGCACGATGTTGCCCACGAAGCCGTCGCAGACCGCCACGTCCACGCGGCCGTTGAACAGGTCGCGCCCCTCGACGTTGCCCACGAAGTTCAGGTTGGCCTTCTTCATCATCTCGAAGGCGGCCAGGGACTGCTCGTTCCCCTTGATGTCCTCCTCGCCGATGGAGAGGATCCCGATGCGTGGCTTTTCGATGCGCATGACCTCGCGCAGCAGCAGGCTTCCCATCACGCCGAAAAGCACCAGGTCTTCGGGCTTGCAGTCCACCACCGCCCCCGCGTCCAGCACGCCGGTGAACCCGGACGGGTTGGGCATCAGGGTGACGATGCCGGGCCGGCGCACGCCCGAAAGCCGGCCCAGGGTCAGGGTGGCCGCGACCACGCTGGCGCCGGTGTTTCCGGGCGACACGGCCGCCTCGGCCCCGCCGTCGGCCACCAGGCGCAGGGCCACCGAAACCGAGGCGTCCTTCTTGGCCTTGAAGGCCTGCCCGGGCTCCTCGTTCATGCCGATCATCTGGCTGGCGGGGTGGACGCTCAGGCGCTCCCGGCGCGGATGGCGGGCCAGTTCCGGCTCGAGCTGGGCCGGGTCCCCCACCAGCACCACCGCCAGGTCGGCGGATTCGCGCAGGGACTGGTGGGCGGCCTCCACCACCGCGGGGATCCCCCGCTCACTGGTCATCGCATCAACGGCAACGCGGATCAAAGCACGGGCCTCGAAGTTCAGCGTTCCTCGGGGGTGATGATCTCGCGTCCGTCGTAGTAGCCGCAATTGGGGCAGACGCGATGGGGGGGCTTGGCCTGCTTGCACTGGGGGCAGAGGGAACGGGCCGGGGCGGCCAGCTTCCAGTTGGCGCGCCGCTTGTCGCGGCGCGACTTGGAGTGTT
>JAJYGY010000385.1 GCA_021790555.1 bacterium | reverse complement strand
ACCAGGGGCCTCAGGACCGCGCCCGCTCCCAGTGGAGCCGCATGTCCTCGGGCATCCCGCATTCGAAGGCCAGGCGCTCCCCCGTGCCGGGGTGCAGGAAGGAGAGGCGCGAGGCGTGCAGCAGGTGGCGCCGGGTCTCCAGGTGCCCCTCCCAGCCCGGGTCCCCGCCGGCCTTCACGTGCCGCAGGTATTCCAGGAACTGCCCGTCCGTGCGGCCGTAGAGCTTGTCGCCCACCAGGGGATGTCCCAGGGCCTCCAGGTGCACGCGGATCTGGTTGGTGCGGCCGGTTTTGGGGACGCAGCGCAGCAGGCTGGCTTCGCGGCCGCGGCCCAGCACCTCGAATTCCGTCAGGGCCGGCTTGGCGTCCTCCTGGTCCTGAGGCCTGACCACGGCCCGCCGGATCTTGATTTCGCTGGCCAGGTCGTGTCCGATGGCCCCGTCGGCCGTCATCCGGTCGGCCTCCACCCTGCCCCGGCAGACGGCCAGGTATTCCTTTTCCACCCGGCCCTTTTCGAACTGGCGCTGCAGGGCGGCCTGGGCCTTGCGGTCCTTGGCCACCAACATCAGGCCGCTGGTCTCCCTGTCGAGCCGGTGCACCAGGCCCACGAATCCCGTCCAGCCCTCCTGGCGCAGCCGTTCGGTGAGGATCTGGATGAAGGTGTTGCGGATGAAGGTGCCGTCCGCGTGCGAGGGCAGCTGGCCCGGCTTGTAGGCCACCAGGAAGTCCGCCTCCTGGTGCAGCAGGCGGATGCCCCGGTCCACCTCGGGCTCGCGCAGCACCGTGGTGTAGGCCACCCAGTCGCCCTTGAAAAGCAGGCGCCCCGGCTCGCCGGCCTCGCCGTTGACCTTGATGCTGCCTTGGCGAATCTTGGCGGCCCACTCCTCGGCCGTGCGGTAGCGGAAGCGCCCGGCCAGGTAGGCCAGGAGGGTCATGCCCTCCCGCTCCCTGGGCACCCTGGATTTCAGTTCGGTCTCGGCTTCCAAAGAATTTCCTCCCGGGGCCCTGGAAGGGCCCTTGTCCTTCCATTTTATATCAAAATTCGCCCCTTGACGCCGGCTCGGGTCCGGTATTATTTTAGTCTGCACTGAGGGGGCTTTTCAGCCTGAGCCATCCCATCCCGCCCGTGGTTGCCGCAAGCCGGAGGCATTGGTGTTGCTGAAAGAACCCCAAAACCCGTCCCACGCCTTGCCGCCCGCCCAGGACCTTCCCCGCCTGGAATCCCTGCGGATCCTGGTGGGGGACGATTCCCCCCTGCTGCGCGGCCAGATGGAGGACATCCTCAAGGACGCCGGATTCCGCCGCGTCCTGTCCGCCTCCAGTTCCACCGAGGCCATGGACCTGCTGGGCCTGGGGCGGGACGGGAAGTCCGGCCAGGGTTCCGGGGTCAGCCTGGTGCTGCTGGACCTGCTCCTGCCCGACTTCAGCGGCATCCAGACCTGCCGCCTGCTGAAGAAGCAGCCCGCCTTCCAGGACCTCCCCGTGATCATGGTGACGGCCAGCCTGCGCACCCCCGACCTGCAGGCCGCCTTCGAGGCCGGGGCGGTGGATTATATCACCAAACCCTTCGACAAAACCTCCCTGCTGGCGAGGGTGCGCTCGGCGCTGAGGCAGAGCCTGGAAACCGAGGCCCGCAAGCGCCGCGAGCGCCAGCTGCTCGAAATGAACCGCCGCATGGAGGACCTGGTCGAGACCCTGCGCCACCTTTCCGTGGTGGACAGCCTCACCGGCCTGGCCAACCGCCGCGCCTTCGACGAGACCCTGGAGAGGGAATGGCGGCGGGCGCAGCGCGTGAAGGCGCCGCTCTCGCTGCTGATGGCGGACCTGGACTTCTTCAAGGCCTACAACGACACGCAGGGCCACCAGGCCGGCGACGAATGCCTGCGGCGGGTGGCCGAGGCCCTCAAGTCCGGCCTGCGGCGGCCCGGCGACCTGGCCGCCCGCTGGGGCGGCGAGGAATTCGCCCTGCTGCTCCCCCACACCCACGCCCAGGGCGCGGCCCAGCTGGCCGGGCACCTGCGCGCCTGCGTGGAGGCGCTGGGGCTCGCGCATCCCAGGTCCTCCGTCGCCCCCATGGTCACCTTGAGCGTGGGCGCGGCAACCCTGGTTCCCGAAAGGGGGGGCTCACCCGGCGAACTGGTTTCACGCGCCGACGAGGCCCTTTACCAGGCCAAGGCCCTGGGGCGCAACCAGGTGCGCCAGGCGCCCTGATTTCCTGGGCGTCGCCTGGCCGCCCGCGCCGATCTTTCAGGCCCGCGAGACGGGGTTCGTGCATGGTGAAAAAAGCCTCCTCCCGTTCCAAATCCTCCCCCTCCTCCGCCTCCAAACCCGGACGCCCGGCGAGGTCCGCGTCCGGCCGCGCGGAGGAACCCTTTTACCGCCTGCTGTTCGACGCCAACCCGGTGCCCAGCTGGGTCTGGGACAGCGCCAGCCTGCGCTTCCTGGCCGTCAACGACGCGGCCCTGCGCCTCTACGGCTACGGCCGCGGGGAATTCCTGGCCATGACGGTCAAGGACATCCGGCCGGCCGAGGACCTGCCCGGCCTGCTGAAGGCCTTCGCCCAGCTCGGGGACCGCGCCGCCCACGGGGGGGTGTGGCGGCACCGCCGCAAGGACGGCGAGCTGATCTGGGTCGACGTCACCCACGCCCCTGTCCGCTTCAAGGGACGCCCCGCCCGCCTGGTCAGCCTGAGGAACATCGCCGAGCCCCTCAAGTCGCGCGACCCCTTCCGCGGCGGCAGGGCCCTCTACCAGGGCCTGGCCGGCGTGGCCTTCGACGGCATCGCCATCCAGCAGGAGGGGGTCATCCGCTACATCGCGCCCTCCCTGGCGGAACTCTTCGGCTACGAGCCCTCCGAGATGCTGGGCCGGCCGGCCCTGGACTTCGTGGCGCCCGAGGACAGGGAGGCCGTGGGGGCCCGCCTGCGCGCCTCGGGCGAGGACGGCCGCCACGAGGTGCTGGGCCTGCGCCGCGACGGCAGCCGGCTGCGCCTGTCGCTGAGCCTGAAACGCGGCAGCTACGAGGGCAAGCCGGCCCTGCTGGCGGCCATGCGCGACCTCACCCGCGAGCGCGAGGAGGAGCACCTGCGCCTGCGCCAGGCGGCGGTCTACGAAGGCCTTCTGCGCGCCCTGGCCGACATGGGCCAGGGGGTGGTGCTGCTGGAGGGCAACCGGATCCTTTTCGCCAACGAGGCCTTCTGCCGGGCCAGCGGCTACGCCCAGGGCGAACTGAAGGAACTGGCCAGCTGCTTCGACCTGCTGGACGGGGAGGAGGCCCGCAAGATGGAGGAGCGCCTGCGGTCCCACCTGGCCGGGGACGAAGTGCCGGGCCGCTACGACACCTGCCTGAAGCGCAAGGACGGCGGCCTGGTCGACGTGGAGATGTCGGTGAAGGCGCTCAGCCTGGAGGGGCGCTCCAACCTCCTGGTGATGGCGCGCGACATCACCGGCCGCAAGAAGTCCCAGGCCTCCCTGCTGCACCAGACCCAGTTCTACCTGGCCATCCTGGAGGCCCAGAGCGACGTGGGGGAGGGCATGCTGGTGATGGAGCAGGGCCGCCTGATCTACGCCAACGAGGCCATCTGCCGCATCACCGGCTATTCCTGGAAGGAGCTGAACTCGCTCGATTCAGTCGCGCGCCTCCTGCCCGGGGACCGGCAGGAAGCCTTCCAGGAGGCGCTGGGCGGCCCGGGCGCCGGCCAGGGGGAAGGCCGGCATTTCCAGACCGTCTTCCTGCACAAGAGCGGGCAGGAAGTGGAGATGGAGGTCTCGCTGAAGGTCCTGCCCTTCGAGGGCCGCGCGCAGGCGGTGGCGGTGCTGCGGGACGTCACCCAGCGCAACCGCAGCCTGCAGTCCCTGATGGAAAGCGAGCAGCGCTACGGGGGCCTGGTGGAATCGGCCTTCGACGGGGTGATCGTCCACCAGGACGGCCTGCTGGTCTCCGCCAACCGCCCCTTCCACCAGATGCTGGGCTACGACGAGGGCGAACTGGACGGCCGGCCCATCACCGAAATCACCGCCCCGGAATCGCGGGAAACCATCCAGCGGGCCATGCGCGAGGGCCTGGAAAGCCCCTACGAGGCCCAGGGCCTGCGCAAGGACGGCACCCTGGTGAAGGTGGAGATCTGCTCCAAGAACTGCCTCTACCGGGGCCGGCCGGCGCGCATCTCGGCCATCCGTGACATGAGCGAACGGGTCAAGGCCGAGGAGCGCATCCGGCACCAGGCCTACCACGACGCCCTCACCGGGCTCCCCAACCGCCTGCTCTTCCAGGACCACCTGGCCCTGCAGCTGGCCCAGGCCCACCGCGACCGGCAGATGATGGCCATCCTCTTCCTCGACCTGGACCGCCTGAAGGCCATCAACGACACCCTGGGCCACGAGACGGGCGACCAGCTGCTCATCCAGGTTGGCCAGCGGCTGCGCGAGGGCCTGAGCGCGGGCGACACGGTGGCCCGCGTCGGAGGCGACGAATTCACCGTGCTGCTCCCCAACCTGACCCGCGCCGAGGAAAGCATGCAGTCGGCGGAGCGGATCCTGCGCTCCTTCGAGCCGCCCTTCTCCGTCTCCGGGCAGGAGGTCCACCTGGGCGCCAGCATCGGCATCAGCCTCTACCCTTCGGACGGCGAGGACGCCGAGACGCTGCTGCGCAACGCCGACCTGGCCCTGAACCGGGCCAAGGACCAGGGCCGCAACAACTACCAGCTCTTCACCCCCGTGATGAACGCCCGGGCCTTCGAGCGCCTCACCCTGGAAAACCAGCTGCGCCGGGCCCTGGAGCAGGGCCAGTTCATCCTGCACTACCAGCCCCTGGTGGACCTGAAGGGAGGCGGCATCGAGGGGGCCGAGGCCCTGCTGCGCTGGCGCCACCCGGAACAGGGCCTGGTCTTCCCCGAGCACTTCATCCCCCTGGCCGAGGAGACGGGCCTGATCGTGCCCCTGGGCGAATGGGTCCTGCGCGAAAGCCTGGCGCAGATGGCCCGCTGGAAGGCGGCCGGGCTCCCCCCGGTGAAGGTGGCGGTGAACCTCTCGGCGCGGCAGTTCCAGCAGGAAGGCCTGCTGCCGCAGGTGCTGGGGGCCCTGAAGGCCACGGGGGTGGAGCCCGGCTCCTTCACCCTGGAGATCACCGAAAGCCTGGCCATGAAGGACGCCGAGTACACCTACCAGATCCTCAAGTCCTTCCAGCAGATGGGCGTGTCCATCGCCATCGACGACTTCGGCACCGGCCATTCCTCGCTGAGCTACCTGAAGAAGTTCCCCCTGCGCACCCTGAAGATCGACCGGTCCTTCGTGCGCGGCACCCCCGCCGACTCCCAGGACGCCGCCATCGTGCGGGCCGTCATCGCCCTGGCCCGCAGCATGAACCTGCGGGTGGTGGCCGAGGGGGTGGAAAAGCCCGAACAGGCCATCTTCCTGCGGCAGCAGGGCTGCGACAGCTTCCAGGGCTACTGGTTCAGCCGGGCCGTGGCGCCGGACGAGTTCGCCGACATGCTTCGGCAGGGGAAGAGGATCTCCCTCTGACCCGCCGCCCGCGCCCCACGGCAGCCCCTCCCTCTGGCCCAGCCCCATGCCCCTGACCTCCCCGCGACGCACCGCCTTCCGGATCGCCGCCGCCTACTGCCTGGCCGGCGCGCTGTGGATCGCCGCCTCCGACACCCTGATCTACCGCCTGAGCCGGCGGCGCCCCGTCCTGGAGGGCATCGAGGTCTTCAAGGGATGGCTCTTCATCCTGGTGACGGGCCTGCTGCTCTACCAGCTGCTGCGCCGCAGCCTGGAGCGCCTGCGCCGCGAGCAGGAGGACCTGCGGACCCAGACCGAGCTTTCCGGGAGCATGCGCCGGGCCATCGAGGAAATGGGCGAGGGCGTGCTGTTCCTGAAACACGGCCAGCCCGTCTACGCCAACCCCTCCTTCTGCCGCATGCTGGGCTGGGCGAGCGAGGAACTGAAGGAACTGCCCTCCCCCCTGACCTTCGCCTCGGGCGAGAGCCAGGCCCTGGCCTCGGCCTGGGCCGGCCGGATGGAAAGCCCCGCGGGCTTCCGCATGGAGGGGGAAGCCACCCTGCTGGCCAGGGACGGGCGCCGGCTGGAGGCCGAACTTTCGGTCAAGCCGCTGGAACCGGGCGGCCTGGCCGACCACCTGGTGGTGCTGAGGGACGTCAGCGAGGCCCGCCAGGACAAGCTGGCCCTGCGGCGCCAGGAGGAGCAGTACCGCCTGCTCTTCCGCAACAACCCCAACCCCATGTTCGTCTACGAGCTCGCCGGAATGCGCATCCTGGAGGCCAACCAGGCCGCCCTGGGCCAGTACGGCTACAGCCGGGAGGAGTTCCTGGGCATGAACCTGAAGGACCTGCGCCCGCCCGAGGAGGTGGAGGCCCTGCTGAAGGACGTGGCGGGGCTTCCCGACCGCATCCACCGGTCCGGCTGCTGGCGCCACCGCCGCAAGGACGGCAGCCTGCTCACCGCCGAGATCATCTCGGGCCCCGCCATCTTCCAGGGAAGGAATCGCCGGCTGGTGCTGGCCCAGGACGTCACCGAGCGCATCACCACCCAGCAGGCCCTGGAGGCCCAGACCCGCCTCTACGGCACGGTCCTGAAGGCCCTCAGCGACGCGGGAGAGGGCTTCGTGCTGGCCGAGGGCAGGAAGGCCGTCTTCTGCAACCCCGCCATCGAGAGGATCCTGGGCCGCGACGCCCGGGAGATCCTGGCCGCCGACGACATCCTGGATTTCGTCGCCCCCGAGGCCAGGCAGGAATCGCTGAGGCGCCGCGCCCTGCGCGACGAGGGCCTGACCGTCTCGGACACAAACGAAAGCCTGCTGGTGCACAGGAGCGGGCGCCGGGTGGAGGTGGAATTGTGCGTCTCGGTGTCGCGCGAGGGCGGGTCGGTGAGGCGTTTCATCATCATCCGCGACATCCGGGCCCGCAAGGAGGCCGAACGCGCCCTGCGCAGCCAGACCCACCTCTACGAGACCATGCTCAAGGCCCAGAGCGACATGCGCGTGGGCATGGCCCTGCTGCGGCAGCGCCGGGTGGACTACGCCAACGAGGCCGTGGCCCGGATCACCGGCTATTCGCTGGCCGAGCTGGAAGGGCTGGATTCCGTCTTCCTCCTGGTTCCCGAACCGGAACGCCAGGCCGTGGAGCAGGACCTGAGAAGGAGGCTGGAGGCGGGCAAGGCGGTGGAGCGCTTCGAGGCGACCGTGCTCCACAAGGACGGCCGGCGACTGGAACTGGAGCTTTCCATCCAGCCCCTGGCGCCGGACCCGGAGCGGCGCACCCTGCTCCTGCTGCGCGACGTGACCGAGGCCCGCCAGGCCCAGCGCGAGATGCTGAAATCCAACAAGCTGGAATCGCTGGGGCTGCTGGCCGGGGGCGTGGCCCACGACTTCAACAACACCCTGGCCACGGTGATGGGCTGCCTGGCCATGGCCAAGGCCGGGCTGGAGGATCCCGAGCGCCTGGAGACGCTGGCCGGGGCCGAAAACGCCCTGCGCACGGCCCGCGAGATGACCCGGCGCCTGCTGGACTTCGCCCGGGGAGGGCGCCTGCGCCGCCAGCCCATCGACCTGGAGGCCCTGCTGCGCTCCTCGGTGGACCTGGTGCTGCGGGGCGGCAGGGCCCGGGTGGAATACTCGCTCCCGCCGGACCTGCCCAGGGCCCTGGGCGAGGAATCACAGCTGGGCCAGGTGGCCTCGAACCTGGCCCTGAACGCCGCCGAGGCCATGAAAGGCCAGGGCCTGCTGAAAGTACGGGCGGAGAGGGCCATCCTGGGGGAGGACAACGAGGCCCTGCTTCCTCCCGGGGAGTATCTTAAGGTGGAAATGGAGGACGAAGGTCCGGGAGTCCCGGTGGAAATCCAGGACAGGATCTTCGATCCCTACTTCAGCACCAAGCCCGGCGGGACGGGCCTGGGGCTGGCCGCCTCCTATGCCATCCTCAGCAACCACGGCGGCTGGCTGGGGCTGCTTCCCGCCCCCGGGAAAGGCGCCATCTTCCGGTTCTACCTGCCCGTGGCGTGAGCCCGGCGGGACCTACAAAATTGGCGCCGGCCGTCTCATAAGCGTTGACAAGGCTGCCCCTCTTTTTATAATGAACCCGCTGTGGCAGGCGATGCGCCGGCAATTCTTCATTTCTCGGGGGGTTCAAAGATGAGCGGATCTGACTGGTTCCTGTACGTCGTTCGCTGGATCCACATCGTGGCCGGCATCACCTGGATCGGGCACCTGTACTTCTTCAATTTCGTCAACGGAAACTTCAGCAAGGCCCTGGAGGCGGACGTCCGCAAGAAGGTGGTTCCCGAGCTGATGCCCCGGGCCCTCTACCTGTTCCGCTGGGGCGCCATGTTCACCTTCGTGGCCGGCGTCATCCTGCTCTACATGTACGGCTACTTCCCCCTGTGGGGCGCCATGTTCACGGGGCAGGCTTCCGGTCCGGCCTTCTCCAAGGGCATGTGGATGCTGATGGGAGCCGGGTTCGGCACCATCATGTGGTTCAACGTGTGGTTCATCATCTGGCCGGCCCAGAAGAAGATCATCGCCGGCGTGCGGGGCGACGCCCCGGCGGCCCCGCCCGAGCTGGCGGCCCGCGCCACCCTGGCCAGCAGGATCAACACCTACCTGTCCGTGCCCCTGGTCTGGGGCATGATGGCCGGAGCCCACTCCATCGGCGGGCACTACCTGGCGCTGTTCCTGATCCTGCTGTTCGGTTTCGGGGCCGTGTGGGTGTTCTACAGGCACGCCGCCAAGATCAGCACCAAGGTCTGAACATCCGTCCGGGCCTCCGGGCAAAAGACGTCGCCACAGGGAGCGGGTCGCAACGACCCGCTCTTTTTTTAGAAAAATCACGCCTTGAGAGGGGTCGCCTCCGTGCCCAACCAGCGTTTTGATTTCCCCCAGGATTTCCTGTGGGGCGCCGCCACCTCGGCCTACCAGGTGGAGGGGGCGGCGGACGAGGACGGCAAGGGTCCCTCCATCTGGGACACCTTCTGCCGCCGTCCCGGCGCCATCCAGCGCGGCGAGACCGGAGCCGAGGCCTGCCGCCACTACCGGCACTGGAAGGAGGACCTGGCCCTGATGAAGGACCTGGGCCTCAACGCCTACCGCTTTTCCGTCTCCTGGCCCCGCGTGCAGAGCGAAGGGCGCGGCAGGGCCAACGAGAAGGGCCTGGCCTTCTATGAGCGCCTGGTGGACGAGATGCTGCGCCTGGGGCTGCGCCCCAACCTGACGCTCTACCACTGGGACCTTCCCCAGGCCCTGGAGGACAAGGGCGGCTGGACCAGCCGCGACACGGCCCTGGCCTTCCAGGACTACTGCGCCCTGGTGGCACGCCGCCTGGGCGACCGCGTGCCCATGTGGGCCACCTTCAACGAGCCGGACTGCGTCTCCCACGCGGGCTACGAAAGCGGCGTGCAGGCCCCCGGACGAAGGGAAAGCCCCCAGGTGGTCAACCAGGTGGTGCACCACCTGTTGCTGGCCCACGGCCTGGGCATGCAGGCCCTGCGCCGCGAGGCCCGCCTGAAGGGGCTCCAGGCCGGCATCGTGCTCAACCCCCTGGTGATCTGGCCCACCCCGGGCCGCCCCGAGGACGTGGCTGCGGCCGAGCGCCACTGGCGGGTGGCCAACGACTGGTGGCTGGAACCCCTGCTGAAGGGCGGCTACCCGGAGGAGGTCTGGGGCTGGATGGGCAAGGACGTGCCCAGGGTGGAGCCGGGCGACCTTCAGACCATCCGCCAGGACCTGGATTTCCTTGGCCTGAACCTCTACACCCGCGCCCGCATCACGGCCGGGGCCTCCAAAGACCCCCTGGTCCCCGACTACGCCCCGCTGCCGGAGGGCGCCCGTTGCACCTCCATGCCGGGCTGGGAGATCTTCCCGCCCATCATGGAATCCCTGCTGGTGGAAGTGACCCGGCGCTGGGGCCGCCTGCCGCTCTACGTCACCGAAAACGGGGCCTCCTTCTCCCAGGACGCCCCCGGGCCCGACGGCAGGGTCCACGACCCGGCCCGGATAGACTACCTGAGGGACCACCTGCAGCACGCCCACCGAGCCCTGGCCTCGGGCGTGGACCTGCGCGGCTACTTCGCCTGGTCGCTGATGGACAACTTCGAGTGGTCCTTCGGTTACGCCCAGCGCTTCGGCATCGTGCACGTGGATTTCCAGACCTTCCGTCGCACGCCCAAGGACAGCGCCCACTGGCTGGGCCGGGTGGCCCGCGAGAACGGGTTCGAGGCCGAACCACTGCCGCCACGGCCCTCGCCCTTCGTCCAGGCGCGCGGGTAGGGCTTTAGACACTCAAGGAAGCGCCATGGGCGTCGAATTTCCGGTCAGCGCGGACAAGGCCAGGTCCCTGGAAGAAAGGATGCTCAAGCTGGGCATCCTGGAATCCGACCTGGAGGAGCAGTTCACCCGCTCGGGCGGGCACGGGGGCCAGAACGTCAACAAGGTCTCCACCTGCGTGCTGCTGAAGCACCGCCCCAGCGGCCTGGTGGTGCGCTGCCAGGAGGAGCGCACCCAGGGCCTCAACCGCTTCCTGGCCCGCCGCCGCCTGGCCGACAAGCTGGAGGAGGCGCGCCTGGGCCAGGCCAGCCGCAGGCAGCAGGCCGCCGAGAAGGTCCGCCGCCAGAAGCGCCGCCGCGGCCGCCGGTCCAAGGAGAGGATGCTGGAGAACAAGCGCCACCGCTCGCAGACCAAATCCCTGCGCCGGGGCGGCTTCGAATGAGGCCGGCCGTCCTGCGCGTGGAATTCTCCCTGCCCGAGGGCCTGGCCGACTGGGCCGGCCAGGCCCTGGCGGACCTGCTTCCCGAAGGGCTGCTTTCCGCCCCCGCTCCCGCGGGCCTGGCCAGGCTGCGCGGCTGGGCGCGCGACCCGGCCGTCAGGCCGCTTCTGAAAAAACGCCTCACCGGGCTGGGCGCCCTCGCGACCCGGTTCCGCCTCGAGCCGGGGAAGGACTGGCTGGTGAAGTCGAAGGGCCGGTTCCCGACGCAGAAGATCGGGCCCTTCCTGGTGGTGCCGGCCTGGGAAAAGAGGGCCCCCATGGCCCGTGGCCTGCCCATCCGCCTGCTTCAGGGCCAGGCCTTCGGCACGGGCCTGCACGAAAGCACCCGGCTGATGCTCAAGGCCCTGGGGCGCCACCCCTGGCGCGGGGGCGAAAGGGTTCTGGACGTGGGGGCCGGTTCCGGCATCCTGGGCTTCGCCTGCCTGCTGAAGGGCGCCGGCAAAGTGGACGCCGTGGAGGTCGAGAAGGCGGCCTGCCGGGAGATGGAATCCAACCGCCGGGAGAACCGCGTGCCCCCCGCCCGCATGCGGGTGCTGGCAGGGGCCTTCCCCCAGGTGGCCGGACTGGGCTCCGGCCGCTACGACCTGGTGCTGGCCAACCTGACCGCCGAGCTCCTGGCGCCGAGGCTGAAGGCCCTGCGCGCCCGCCTGGGGCCGGAATCACGCCTGGCGCTTTCCGGCATCCACGGCCCGGGCGAGCTGGAACACCTGGAGGCGAAGTGCCGAAGCAACCGTCTTCAAGTCACCGAAACCGGGCGCCTGGGCGCCTGGCGCTTCTTGGCGGCGCGGCGCTCTGCCTGACCCTGCTCCTGCCCGCCGCGCGCCCGGGAGCCACCACCGCCTACATCGGCGAGCCGCAGCGCCAGGCCTGCCTGGAATGGCAGAAGACCGAGCACGCCCTGCGCGACGGAAAAATCAGCGGCCGCCAGGCCCGCGCCACCTTCCTTTCGCTGTGGGACCTCATCCGGCGGCGTGAAACCCCGCCGCCCAGGCGCCTGCGCTGGCAGTGGGTCTTCCCCCTGCCCGGCTACGGAATGCGCAACGTGGACCGCTTCAGCTACCACGCCACGGGATACCGGTTCCTGGACGGGCCCCGCCGCAAGGGCAGCCCGGGCGTGGACATCTACGCCTACGACTGGCGCCGCCGTGGCCTGGACGACCGCGACGGCAAGCCCATCCCCGTGGTGGCGGCCACGGGCGGGCTGGTGGTCTCCACCCAGCCCTACTGGAGCCCCCAGGACGCCAATCCGGACGGCGTCTACGCGCAGATCCTCAACCAGGAGCAGGGCCGCTTCTTTTTCTACACCCACCTGAGCCGCCTGAAGGTGGGCCTGGGCGAGCTGGTGGCCAAGGGGCAGCTTATCGGCTGGCTGGGCCGCACCGGCCGGGACCTGGAAGGCAAGCGCCGGGCCACCCACCTGCACTTCGAGGTGCACGACTTCTCCAAGGGCCTGTTCTACCCGGTGAAGCCCTTCTACGCCCTGCGCGTGGCCAAGCACCTGCCCTGGCCCCTGCCGCCGCCGGACTATTCCGCCCCGGACAAGGCCCGCGGCAAGGCCGTGCCCACCCCCACGCCCAGGAAGCGCCCATGAGACAGGCCCTCCCCCTGGCCCTGCTTCTGGCCCTGGCGCCGGCCGCGCCCGGCCGCTGCGCTTCCGCCCCCGCGCCCGCCACCCTGGCCCAGGCCGCCAGCCTGTGGCAGTGCACCGAGCGCGGCGTGCGCGACCACCAGCTTTCCCGCGCCCGCGCGCGCCGCGCCTTCCTGCGGGCCTTCGAGGCGCTCGGCCGCCTCAGCCCCCGCCAGGGGCCCCTGGGCCGCTGGGCCTTCCCCCTGCCCGGGTACGGGCCCTCGGACTTCTCCCCGCTTTCCTACCGGCCCAGGGGCTTCGACTACTACCTGGGCACGGGCAAGGGGGCGCCCCATCCGGCCGTGGACATCTTCGTGGACGACCGGCGCGAGCGCCAGGTGGACGACCGCACCGGCGGTCCCATCCCGGTGGTGGCGGCCTTCGGCGGCGTCGTGGTTTCGGCGGAGCAGGGCTGGGAACACCACGACCGCTGGCACGGCGGGGTCTACGCCTATGTCATGCGGCCGCAAAGCGGCTGGATCGCCTACTACGCCCACCTGGAACGCCTCGACGTGGTGCTGGGCCAGGTGGTGCGCGGGGGACAGCTGATCGGGTACCTGGGGCGGACCGGGGTCAACGCGGACAAGCGCCGCTCCCCCACCCACCTGCACCTGATGTGGATGCGCTTCCGCGCCGGAACCTTCAAGGTCTTCAATCCCACCCGGCCCCTGCGCCGCGCCCGTCTGGAGGGCCTGAAAGCGGAGCGCGCCCTGGCCCAGGTCCCGGACCGGCCGTCCCGGCGGCGGGACTGACCACGGGGGATTTTGTTGGAGATTTTGGAGGGAAAAGGGTGTTAAACTTTTTCTTGATGTAGGTCACCGTCTTTGGAGAGAGGCATGAAATTCGAAAAAGTTCCGCAGATCGTCACCGACACCGTCCGCATGCTTTCCGCCGACGCGGTGGAAAAGGCCAAGTGCGGGCATCCCGGCACTCCCATGGGGGCGGCCGAAAGCATGCTGGTGCTGTGGGGTTCGGCCCTGCGCTTCAACCCCGAACAGCCGCTCTGGCAGGACCGCGACCGGTTCGTGCTTTCGGTCGGGCACGCCAG
>JAJYGY010000228.1 GCA_021790555.1 bacterium | reverse complement strand
GCAGGATCAGGCCGATGGCGCTGTAGATGTTGATGGACTGGTGGGCCAGCCACAGCGCCACCAGGGCGCCGGAAAAGCTGAAGGGCAGGGCCATGAACACGGCCAGGGGATGGAGGAAGCTGTTGAACTGCGAGGCCAGCACCATGTAAGCCACGATCAGCCCCAGGATCAGGGCCAGGCCCAGGCTCTGGAAAGCCTCACCGAAGACCTGCGAGGATCCGCTCAAAACCACATGATAGCCGGGCGGAAGCATCTTCCGGCCCAGTCTTTGCACGGCCTGGAGGGCTTCCTGCTGGGACTTCCCTTCCGCCACGTTGGCGAATACCGTGATGGAACGCTGGCGGTTGAGGCGGATGATGGAGGCCATGGTTTTCACCTTGTGGACGCTCACCAGTTTGGAAAGCGGCACCAACTCCCCCCGGTTGTTGCGGACCGTGAGCCCAAGAATGCGCTTCACCGGGGCATTCCCGGTATCCGGAAGCTTCACCTCCACGTTGTATCGGTGCCCTCCGCGCTGGTAGGTGCCCGCCAGCACCCCGCCGATCATGGCGTAAACCGTCTGGTTGATGGAATCCACGCTGACTCCGTGGACCGCCGCGGCATTACGGTCCGGCACCACGCGGAGTTCCGGCATGGCCGAGACGTAATCCGTGTCCAGATCCCGGACCAGGCCGGTCTTTTCCAGCGCGGCCATGATTTGTTTCGAGTACTTCGCCAGCGCGTCCCAGTCGGGGCCCTGCACCGTGAATTCCACGGGATAGCCGCGCGAGGCCGTGAACTCCTTCATGGAAAGGTCCTGGATGGAGAATTTTAGCCCCTTGAACTTCCGGAATTCCCGGCGGCAGGTCTCCATGAATTCCTGCTGGCTCGGTTCATGGCCCAGGGCCGGGTCCATGCCCCTTTTGCCGCGGTCCTTCATGGTCACCATCAGCCAGCCGTGGTAGGCGTCGCCGGGCGAACCTCCCCCCACCTGCATGACGTAATGGTCCACTTCCGGCCGCGACGCGATGAAGCGTTCCACCGGCTTGAATTCACGGCCGGAATGTTCCAGGGAGGAGCCCGCGGGGACCCGCACGCGCACGAAAAAGCGGCCCAGGTCCTCGGCCGGCAAGAATTCCTTGTTCAGCGCCGGGTAGGTGAGCAAGCTGGCGGCGAACAGGCAAAGCGAGCCCAACACCACCCAGGCCGGCCTGGCCAGGCAAGTTTCCAGGCCCCTCCGGTACGCCCGGACGGTCCAACCCATGGCCGCCTCGCGGGCGCGTCCAAGCCGGGTGCGGTCTTGGGCGCTTCCGGCGGGCGCGCCGGCCCGGATGAACTGGGAAGCCCGCATGGGCGTCAGGGTGAGGGCCTCCACCAGGGAAAGCAGAACCGCCACGGTGATGGTGACCCCGAACTGGAAAAAGAAACGGCCGATAATGCCCCGCATGAACACCACGGGAAGAAAGATGGCCACGATGGCAAGGGTGGCGGCCAGGGCGGCGGAGGTGATTTCGCGCGAACCGTTCAAGGCCGCGGCCACCTTGTCCTCGCCCTCCTCCTGGTGGCGGATGATGTTCTCCAGCACCATGATGGCGTCGTCCACGATGATGCCGATCGAGAGGCTCAGGCCCAGCAGGGTGAAGGTGTTGAGGGTGAACCCGGAGAAGAACAGGACGATGAAGGTGCCCAGTACCGAGGTGGGGATGGCCAGCAGCACGTTGAGCGTGGAGGACCACGATCCCAGGAATCCCCAGCAGACCAGCGAGGTCAGGAGCGCCGCCAGGACCAAGGTCAGGTACAGTTCCTGGACGTTCTGCTTCACGGGCACGGTGGCGTCATAATCAATGCCCAGGCGAAGCCCGGGCGGCAGGGTGGCTCGCATCTCCTCCACCTTGGCCCGCACGGCGCGGGCCACCGCCACGGCATTGGAGCCGCGCTGCTTCTGGATGCTGAGGCCCACCGCCCGGACTCCCATGGCCAGGTGGTAGCCCCTCAGGTCCGCCAGGCCCTCCTCCACCTTGGCCACCTGGCCCAGGCGCAGCGCCCGGTAGTTGGGCTGGCCCCCGCGCTGGCCGATGACGATGGAGGCAAGCTGCCTGGCGCTGTCCGCTTCCCCCATGGCGCGCACGTAGTACATTCGTTGGCCTTGGTTGTCTCCGATCGTTCCGGCCGGCTGTTCCGAACTCTCGTTTCGAACTGCATTGATGATATCGCCCACCGAGAGCTGGTACTTCCCGAGTTCTTTCTCGTCCGGCCAGATCCGCATGGTGGGGGCGGTATAGCCGTTCAGCGTGATGTTGCCCACCCCCGGAACTTCGGCGATCTGGTCCTTCAGGTGGTAATAGGCGAAATCCATGAGCTCGGGTGGGCTCATGGACTTGGACGCGGCGGTCACCATGATGATGGGCTGGTCTTCGGGGTTGGACTTGCGTATGGTGACGGCGGTGATGCCGGGCGGGAGCCTGGACTGGATCTGGGAAAACGCGGATTGGACGTCCCCCAGGGCGGCGTCCACGTTCCGTCCCAGGTCGAAATCCACGGTGATCGTTCCTTCGCTGTCCTCGGATTCCGAAGTGATCCTGCGGACGCCATCAATTCCCATCATGGCGTCCTCGATCACGTCCACCACCTGGGTTTCAATCACGTCGGGGGCCGCCCCCTCCAGGCGGACGTTGATGGTGACCACGGGGAAGTCCACGCTGGGGAGGTTGCTGATCCCCATTTTCATGAAGGAGATGCCGCCGAAGACGATCAGCGCGCTCACCAGCATCCAGGCGAAGACC
>JAJYGY010000100.1 GCA_021790555.1 bacterium | reverse complement strand
CGCGCCCTTCGCCAGCCTGAACACGGCCGCGTTGAAGAACGTGATTTTGATCTCGTACGCGCCGGCCTCGGGGACCTTCCCGCTGTCTTCACCGGTGTATTACGCCAACATCGACTTCCTGCCCTACTGATCCGCCGCCCTCCACCCCCGCTCCCACCGGAGCGGGGGTGGAGGGGATGCAGGCAAAGGCCCGGGATCAGGGCAGGGAAGTTTTGAAATGGAGTTTTGTTCATCAGAAGCGGGCGGATGCCCGCCTCAGCAGGGGACGGATGATGCGCGCGAGAATGGCTTGGTTGGGGGCATTTCTGCTGCTGGCGCTCGCCTCGGCGGGCCTTTGGGCCAAGCCGGGCTATGAGGTCATCGGCTACCTTCCGGACTACGACTACTACGGCCCCTTCCAGTCCGACGGGCCCATCGACATCACCGATCCCACCAAGTTTCCCTGGAACGACCTGACCCAGCTCCACGAATGCTTCCTGCTGCCCACCGGCAGCGGGGGGAACGTGGCCTGGCTCAACACGCCCCGGGCCAACCTGGTGTACTGGGCCCACGCCTACAGCACCCGCTGCATCGTCACCGTGGGCGGGGCCACGGACGGCATCAGCAACGCCAGCCTCGAGACCAAGTGGGAGACGGCCACCAATTCCACCAACCTGAACAGCTTCGTCACCAACATCATGAACATCGTCAATACCGGCGGGTACGACGGGGTGGACATCGACTGGGAGTTCCCCACGGCCGCGGACAAGACCCAGTTCATGAACCTGATCCAGGCCCTTTCCACCCAGCTCCACGCCGCCACGTCCAGCTGCGGGGGTTGCTACTTTCAAGGCAAGCCCAAGCAGCTCAGCTTCTTCATCAGCACGGGCTACAACATCTGTGGGGTGGACTGGAACACGGTCGGCAACTACGTGGACTACGGCATCTACGGGGGCTATGACTTCAATAACGCGGCTGGCAGCTTCAACGGTCCTTTGTCCGACCCCACCCAATCCCATAACTGCGCCACCACGCCCACTTACCTTTGCATCACCAACACGGTCCAGATCCTGACAGGCGGGGCGCCTAATTACAGTTTCCCGCTGAGCAAGCTCATCCTTGGCATCCCCATGTATTCCCCCTATCCCGCGCCCAACGGCACGCCCCTTCTCAGCATTCTGGAACTGGGCACGCCAGGGGCCTTCGTGTACCCGCAGGACGAGCAAGCCTACAATTACCAGGGCAACACCCTGTATGTGGACACCGAACCATCCTATTGCGAAAAGGTGACCTGGGCCCGCACCCAGAAAGGCATGCCCGGCATCGGCCTGTGGGAGGTGGGGCTGATGTACCCGGCCAACAATTCCTTCGCCGCGCCCATCTGGAACGCCGTGGCCGGCACGGACGCCTGCATCAACGCGGCCACGCCCACTCCCGGGCCCCAGCCCACGGTGCTGCCTTCCGGCCTGATCGACGATTTCGAGGCCGCCGACGCCCAATACACTAATCTGCTAAACGGCACCTGGAGCAGCGGGGCCGGAAGCGGCAGCACCATCAGCATGGCCTTCGACACGGGCTACCCCACCTCGCCCTTCGGCCCGGCCCATTCCCTGAAACTCACCGACAACTACGTCAGCGGGGGCGCCCAGCCCTACGTGCAGACCACTTTGGGCGTCGGCACCGGTCCCTGGGACCTCACCTCCGGATCCCTGGCGTCCAACACCATCAACTTCTGGTTCAAGGCCTCCGCGCCCGGCAGCTACCGGGTGTACTGGGCGCAGTCCAACGACGCCTACGCCCATTTCGGCATGGATTTCTACGTGCTGGACACGGCCTGGCACCACTACACCTTCTACTTCAGCAATTTCACCCAGCCGTCCTGGGGCAACGGGGTCTCGCCCACGCTCAACGCCGTGACTTCCATCGGCTTCGTGCCCAACAGCACGGGCAGCGCCCAGTTCTGGCTGGACGACGTGCAGGTGTCCATGGACAACAACCCCACGCCCACGCCCACGCCGGCCTGCGGGCCCTCCAGCTGCATCCTGTATGATTCCGCGGACAGCGGGCTGACCAACAACTGGGGCGGCGCCTGGACCACCTATTCCTCGGGCGGCACCATCGGCACGGCGCCCTATCCCTCGGCGGGTTCCGCCGTGCCCTATCCCCAGTATCCCGGATACCCGCTTTCGCCCTATGGCGGCCAGTACGCCATGTACGGCTCGGGCACCAACACGGCCGCCAGCACGGGCGTGATGATCACGGCCCTCACCCCCTCGGCCAGCGCGGTGGTCAACCTGAGCGCCTACAACTACATCCAGTTCGACATCGCCGGGATCAGCCCCAAGCAGGAATTCATGGTGGAGATCCACGGAACCGTGGGCGGCACGGGCTACTGGCAGAGCAGCCCGGCTTTTTCCGTCCCCAACCTGGACCCCGCCAACCCCAACGCGGGCTGGAACGTGGTGCAGGTTCCGCTGAGCTTCTGCACGGCCCTGCAGCTGCAGAACGCCCAGGACGTGGAGTTCTACTGCCCGGACACGGGCTCCTGGTACCAGCTGGCCCTGGACGACATCCAGTTCCTGTACGTGCCGCCCACCCCCACGCCGTCGGTGACCCCCAGCGACACGGACACGGGCACGGCCACGCCCAGCCCTTCGGCCACGGCCACGCCCACCTGGTCGCCCACCTCCACCCGGACGCCCTCCCCGACCCCCTCGGGAACGCCGACCTGGTCGCCGACCAGCACGGGCACGCCCAGCGCCAGCCCTTCGACCACCCCCTCCT
>JAJYGY010000321.1 GCA_021790555.1 bacterium | reverse complement strand
GGTGTTGAAAAAGCTGGAATTCGGCACGTAGCTGCCGTTGAGCTGCTGGTTGATGGCCGTCACGTTGAACTTGTTGTTGTTGGGCTGGAGCACGGGCTGGCCCAGCACGTCCAGGGAGTTGGGCGTCACTTCCAGCTGCCATTTGTTGCCCAGCACCTGCAGCGTGTCGATCCAGATGTTGCCGCTGGCGTTGGCCCCCGCCTGCACGGTCCACCAGACGCGCACGTGGCGGATCAGGCTGAAGAAGTTGGGGTCCGCCGGGTTGATGGAAAGGGACCCCGGGAAAGGCTGACCCTGGGTCAGTTTCCAGGTGAGGGGCACGTAGCCGTTGTCGAAATTGGGGCTGCCGGGGTTCACGTTGGCCGTGAACTCATAGTAGGCGTCGGTGGTCTGGAGCTGGCCCGTGCCGTTCAGGTCCTCGGTCATGCAGCGGTTGGCCTGCCCGTTGCCCCAGTAGTTGGGGTCCTGGTAAAACACCTGGGACGGTCCGGGATAGATGCCCGTGGGAATCCCGGTGTCGGCCCCGGGCTGCAGCACTCCCGTGGGGCACTCCGTGTCGAGCACGTTGTTCCCGTTGGCGTCCTCGTTGACCACGCCCAGGTCGATGTGCAGCACGATGGGGTTGTCCACCTTCACGTAGGTGCTCAGGGTCGTGGAGGTGTTCAGGTTCAGGCCCACCTGCGAAAGGGGGTAGACCCAGGCGTCCCAGTCGCTCTGGTTGGTGAAGCCCCCGTAGATGAACTGCAGCACCTCCACGTTGGGGTTCCCGGTGGTCGGATCGCTCACCGAGGAATGCCCCAGGATGACCGGGCTGCCCTCGCCCGAATAGCGGCGGTCGTAGACGTTGTTGGAGGCCGCCTCGGGATGCGACGAGGGGTACCAGTTGTTGAAGTCCATCGAGGCCGAGGTGACGTTGTCCACGCTCTGGAAGTCGTCGATCATGGCCACGCCGTTCTCGCCGTTCTGGGTGTAGGTGTTGGGGTCCAGCCAGGAATGGGCCACCTCGGCGTTGAAGTCGGCGGTGACCGGCGAGTCCGCCACCTTGTTGAGCAGGGGCAGGGACGAGAGCAGGTTGTGGAAGAACTTTTCGGGCACGGCCGAACTGAGGTTGGCGTCCACCAGGTTCAGCGAGAAGGGCGTCGAACTGGGGTCCGGCACCTGCAGGGGGGTCTGGGCCCCGTTGTAGATGTAGGTCGAGCCCAGGGTCAGCTCCTTGTCCGGAAGGATGTCGTACTCGCCGCGGAGCCCGGCCAGGTTGCTGGTGAACTGGCCGCCGAAGGGCGAGTACTCGTAGGTGATGTCCACCCGGGTGGTGGGCTTGATCAGATCCGGGTTGGAGAAGGTCAGGATTCCCGTCTGGTAGTCCAAAAAGTAGTCCACGTCCCGGGTCATCTTCCTGCCGTCGACCAGCACGGTCTCGGAACCCGGCAGGATGTCGAAGTGCAGATTGTAGTTCGGCTGGGTGTACTTGTACTGGATGTGGATGCGGTAGTTGGAATGGGGCGGCTGGTGGTACACGTCGTTGCCGGCCGTGTTCAGGGGCGTGTTGATGGGCAGCAGCAGCGGATTGGGCGCGGGCGAGGCGAAAGGGAAGGGCGACGCGAACTTCAGGATGCCCAGCACGGTGTCGATGACGTAGTAGTTGGCCACGTTGCTGGCCGTGGGCGGGGGCAGCAGCACGGGATTGTTGTTGCTGTCGTAGATCACCATCTGGAAGTCCGGGTCCTGGGCCGGGTCGAAGATGTTGCGGTTCCCCAGGTCGTAGAACTGGAAGACCATGTGTCCGTCGTAGGCCGAGGGATTGGAGCCGTTCTGGATCAGGTGGGCCGAGGTGGTGGTGAGGGCGTACTGGCTGTCGCTGACAAGGTCGGCCTCGTTGAAGTCGAACTGGGACTGGGAGGGGTTCTGGGCGTTGTAGCGGGTCCACCCCGGGGTGGAGACGATCTGACCCGTGCTGTTGTCCTGCAGGGCGAAGGCAACCGCCAGGGTGTAGTTGGACTGGATGGTGGTGTTGAAGGTGATGATGCCGGTGGAGGGGTCCACCGTGTAGTCGTAGCCCGGGTTCAGGTAGATGAAGGCGTATTTCTGGGTGGGGGTGGACAACACCGCCTGCGAATTGAGGCGGTCGGCCGCGCTGGCCCGGTCCACGTAGATGGCCACCGAACCAGGCACCACGCTGTAGGCGTGGGTGTTGTTGGCGTTGAGCTGGAAAAGGCGGGGGTCCTTGGTCAGGTAATAGTAGCGGTAGGCGATGAACTGGTTGTCGTAGATGTCCCTGCCCAGGTTGTTGCCCGTCATGTCGGCGACGAGGTCGCCCACGAAATGCTTCGATTCGGTGATGCCCTGGGTCTGGGCCCCGATGGCCCAGAAGCGCAGGCGGTTGTCGGGGCTGTGCAGCTGGATCTCGGCGCCGAAAAGGCTCTTGTTGTAGCCGGCGAACTGGGTGCGGGGCAGGTCCAGGGTGATGTCGCCGAAGCTGGCGTCCTGCACGATCTCGTCCTGGTCGCCCTGGTAGACGATGGAGATCTTGCGCTGGTCCTGGGTCTGGTCGTCGTAGTCCACGTCCACCGTGATCTTGCGCCCCACCTTGCCCTGCAGCTGCACCTGCAGGGCCTGGGTGAGGATGAAGCCCCGGCTGACCCCGGCGCCGGCCGTGTTGACGTAGGGGTTCTGCGACACCACCCACGAATACCCCATGTTGACGGTCTTGCGCCCGGAGATGGAAAGCGAGCTCTCCTCGGGCAGAGAGATCTCGCCGGCCGTCAGGT
>JAJYGY010000310.1 GCA_021790555.1 bacterium | reverse complement strand
TCTCGCTGACGGCCGTGTGCGGCGGCGCGCCCTGCCTGGGCGGTTCGCTGGGGACCACCTCCACCGCGCTCCCGGGCGGGCTGGGCGCCCTCTTCACCGAGACCTACAGCGCGGCCCAGGGCATCAGCGTCCAGGCTTCGGACCTTTCCGGTTTCACCAGCCTGCTTTCCGAGACCACGCCCCTGGTGCTCTCGCTTGAGCCCAGCCCCACGGGCACGCCTTCGGCCACGCCCACCGGCACGCCCAGCCCGAGCCCCAGCCCCAGCGCCACGCCTTCGGGCACGCGCACGCTGACGGTGTCGGCCACCTTCACCCCCAGCCCCAGTTCCACCCCCACGGCCAGCCCCTCGGGCACGGAGACTCCTTCGGGCACGGCCACGCCCAGCTCCACGCCTTCGGGGACCCCCTTGGGCACCTACACCGCCACCCCCAGCGACTCGCCCAGCCCCACGGCCAGCCCCACGGGCACGCCCTCGGCCACGCCCTCCGGCACGCCCAGCCCCTGCCCCACGCCCAGCGATTCGCCGACCTTAAGCCCCTCGGCCACCCTGAGCCCCTCGCCCTCGGACAGCCCCACGCCCAGCGACACCTTCACCGCCACCCCCAGCTCCACGGCCACGCCCACGGGCACGCCCAGCTCCACCTTGAGCCCCAGTTTCAGCGCCAGCCCGACGCGCTCGGCCACCTTCACCGTCACCCTCACCCCCACGGACTCGGCCACGCCCTCGCCCAGCTTCACCATCACGCCCACCTCCACGGACGTGCGCTCCGCGGCCCTGGTCAGCCCGCGGCCCAACCCCTTCCGGCCCCTGCAGGGCCAGAGCGTCGTCATCCCCTACCAGGTGGCCTCGCCCGGCCACGTCACCATCAAGGTGTGGGACCTGGCCGGCGAGCTGGTGCGCACCCTGGTGGACGGGGACGAGGGCAACGGCAACCACCGGGTTTCCTGGGACGGCAGGGGGGACGGCGGGGTGCTGGTGGGCAGCGGGCTGTACTTCGTCACGCTGGAGGCCCCGGGCCTGAAGGCCGTGGAGGACGTGGGGCTGATCAAGTGAGGCGGGGAGACGGCGGGGGATACATGACCAGAAACCGGAAACCTGGGCGGATTTTCCGCGGCCCGCTGGCGGGCCTGCTGCTGCTCGCGGCGGCGCCCGGCCTGCGCGCCTCCAGCCCCCTGGCCCAGGGCAGCACGGGCGCGGCCTTCCTGAAGCTGATGACCGCGGCGCGGGCCTCGGGCATGGGCGGGGCCGGCGCCGCCCTTTCCGGCGGGCTGGAGTCGCTGCAGCTGAACCCGGCCGGCATCGCCGCGCTTCCGTCGCTGGAGGCCTCGGCCTCGCAGGTCTCCTACCTGCAGGGAATCAACCTGGAGACCCTCTCCCTGGGCGGCCCCCTGCCCTGGGGGACCCTGGCCGGCTCGGCCACCCTGCTGGCCTCGCCCGAAATCCAGGCCCTGGACAGCCAGGGCAACGGCGCCGGCACCTTCTCGCTGAAGGATTCCGCCTTCGGCCTGGCCTGGGCCGCCCGGGCCGGCGCCTTCAGCCTGGGCCTGCAGGGCCGCAGCCTCTCCAACAGCCTGGCCGGGGAAAGCGCCCAGGGATTCTCGGCCGACCTGGGGGCCCTGGCGGCCCTGCCCCTGGGCTTCCAGGCGGGCCTGGCGGCGCAGAACCTGGGGAGCCTGGGCGCCCTGGAATCGCAGGCCGACCCCCTTCCCTGGACCCTGCGCCTGGGCCTTTCCTGGGACAGCGCCCGGGACAGGCCCAGCGGCCTGGTGCTGGCGCTGGACACCGTGCAGAGCGCCGACGCCGACGCGCAGGTCCGGGCCGGGCTGGAGGGCCGCCTGGCCGGCCAGTTCTTCGCCCGCGCCGGGCTGCAGTGGAGCCAGGCCTTCGGCCAGCAGCAGCTCTTCGCCGCCGGGGCCGGCCTGCGCGAGCTGGGGCTGGGGCTGGACTACGCCTTCGTGCCCTTCGGCATCCTGGGCAACACCCAGCTGGTCTCCCTGACGGCCGACTTCGGCCAGCTCTTCGCCCTGGGCCACCCGGAGGCACGGCCGCCTTCCGCGCCCCTGGACCTTGTCCTGCGGCCCTCCCGGGGCGCCTTCTCGCTTTCGTGGAACCCCCCGGCTTCGGCCCCGGCGGCGGGCTATTTCGTCTACGTGTCCAAGGGCCCCGGCGAGCCGCTTGAGAAGGTCAACCAGAAACCCGGCACCGAAGCCCTGGCACGCCTGCGCGGCCTGGACCCGGGCCGGGAGTACAGCGTGGCCGTCTCGGCCGTGGACGCCAAGGGACGCGAAGGCGCCCTGTCGCCCAGGATCTCGGCCAGGCCGGATTCCGGCGGCCGGGTGCGCCTGGCGCCGCCCGAGCCGCCCCAGGGCCTGGCCTTCAAGGTGAAAGACGGCCTGGTGGATCTCCGCTGGGAGCCCAACCCGGACAAGGACATCGCCGGGTACGTGGTCTACGCCTCCCGGCATTCCGGCAATTCCTACGTGCGGCTGGAACAGGTCGCCCCCGGCAAGACCAGCGCCCGCCTGCGCTTCAAGGACCAGAACCTGGCCTCGGTCCTGCTGATGGTGCGGGCCCTGCGCCGCGACGGCCCCAACCTGCTGGAATCCGACCCCTCCCAAGCCCTCGCCGTTCCGCTGCGGTGACCTGCCGCCAGGCCAAGGTCCAGAATGTTTAAAGACCTTGATTCTTTATTTATAAATTAATATCTGTTTATATAAACAATAAATTCGCGTATTTAAACAAAGAAACTATAATATTTATAGGAGTTTTAT
>JAJYGY010000410.1 GCA_021790555.1 bacterium | reverse complement strand
AGCCCCTGCTACCGCTGCCTTTTCATGGAACCGCCCCCGCCCGAGGCGGTGCCCTCCTGTTCCGAGGCGGGGGTGCTGGGGGCCGTGGCCGGCGTGATGGGGAGCCTGATGGCGGCCGAGGCCCTCAAGATGCTGCTGGGCCTGGGAGGGCCCCTGACCGGCCGCATCCTGGCCTACGAGGCCCTGGAGGGGCGCTTCCGCGAGATCCCCCTGAAGCGCAACCCGGAATGCCCGGTCTGCGGCTCCCATCCCTCCATCCTCTCCCTGAAGGAAACCGAAGGACCGCGCTGCCGGGACTGATCCCGGGAAATTCTCAGGAGCCGCCTTGAAGAAGATCGACCTGCACACCCATTCCACCCGTTCCGACGGGCTCCTCACCCCCACCCAGCTTCTGGAAAGGGCCGCCGGCCGGGGCCTTCGCGCCCTGGCCCTGACCGACCACGACACCGTGGCCGGCGTGGAGGAGGCCATGCGGGCCGGCCAAAGGCTGGGCGTCCGGGTGGTTCCGGGGGTGGAGATCTCGGTGGATTTCGAGCCCGGCACCTTCCACATGCTGGGCCTGGGGATCGACCTATCCAATCCGGCGCTGAAGGAGAGGCTGGAATTCCTGCAGCAGGCCAGGCGCGACCGCAACCCCCTCATCGTCAAGAAGCTGCGGGAAGCCTCGGTGCCCATCACCCTGGAGGAGGTCGAGGCCGAGGCCAAGGGCGGCCAGGTGGGACGGCCCCATTTCGCCGCCGTGCTGCTGAGGAAGAAGGTGGTGGCCACCTGGGAGGAGGCCTTCGACAAGTGGCTGGGGAAGGGCGCCCCGGGCTACATGGACAAGGTCCGCGTCAGCGCCGCGGACGCCATCGGTATGATCCACCAGGCCGGCGGCGTGGCCGTGCTGGCCCACCCGGTGCAGCTGCGGCTGCAGGACGACGCCCTGGCCGGCTTCCTGGACGACATGGCCTCCAAGAAACTGGACGGCATCGAGGTCTACCATTCGGACCACGGGCCCCGCGAGGAGGCCTTCTACCTGGAGCTGGCCCGCCGGCACGGCCTGAAGATCTCGGGCGGCTCGGACTACCACGGCTTCGCCAACAAGCCGGTGGAGGTGGGCGTGCCCGAGGTCGACGAGTCCGTGCTGGAGAACCTGCTCAAGCCATGAGCCTTCAAGCCGCCCTGATCCTCAACGCCGCCCTGGCCCTGGCCTGCTGGCTGGGAAGGCTGCTGAGCCGGTCCGGAAGCCTGGGGGGCTTCCTCATCGGCTCGCTCATCGCCTTCTTTTTGGGCTGGGGGGGATGGCTGGTGCTGATGCTTTTCTTCCTGGGCGGCACGGCGGCCACCAAGTTCCGCTACCCGGCCAAGCAGGCGCGCGGGGTGGCCCAGTCCCACGGCGGCCAGCGCCGCTGGTCGCACGCCTGGGCCAACGCCGGAAGCGGGGTGGCCTGCGCGCTCGCCTCGTGGCTGGCCCGGCGCGGGGGGGCCTTCGTCTGGGCCGAGGCCTGGCGCTGGGCCTTCGTGGCCTGCTTCGCCGCGGCGCTTTCCGACACGCTCTCCTCCGAATTCGGCCAGCTGGCCCGGCAGAGGCCCTGGCTGATCACCACCGGCGAGGAGGTGGACCCCGGCACCGACGGGGGCGTCACCCGGGCCGGCATCCTGGTGGGCGTGCTGGGGGCCATCTTCCTCACCCTGGCCGGCCGCTTCCTCAGGCTGGTGCCGGTGAAGGCCACCCTCCCCCTGGCCCTGGCCGGGCTTTCCGGAAACCTGTTCGATTCCTACCTGGGGGCCACGCTGCAGAGGCGCGGCGTCCTCAACAACGACCTGGTGAACCTGTGCAACACGGTGGCCGGGGCCCTGCTGGGGCTGCTGGGGTTCTGGCTGATGCACTGGGTGCCGGGCTGGCTGGTGGACTGGGGCGGGCGGCATTCCTGGGTGCTGGATTTCTTCATTTGAACGGCGGAAGGGGGGAAGGATGAGGAAATGGCTCCTGGCCCTGGCCGGGGCGGTCCTGGCCGCCTGGGCGCTGGAGAGGCTGAACCTGGACTGGAGGGCCCTGCTGCACGGACAGTGGAAGCCGGCCCTGCTTTCCCTGCGCCAGGCCGTGGCCCGTGCCGGGGAATGGAAGTATTTCGTGTACCTCTTCCTCTTCGCCGCGCTTCCCCTGGCCTTCGTGCCGGTGTCGCTGCTGTGCGTGGCGGCGGCCGTGCTGTTCCCGCCCCTGCAGGCCGGCCTGCTGATCTGGGGGGGCTCGCTGGCCAGCGCCGCGCTTTCTTTCTGGCTGGCCCGGGGGCTGGGAAGGGGCCTGGTGGAGCGCTTCTTCTTGAGCCGCCTGGAGACCCTGCGCCGCCTGGACGCCGGGGCGGGTCGCAACGGTTTCGTGGTCTGCCTGATCTCGCGCTTCCTTCCCGTGCCCTACGTGTTTCCAGGCTACGCCGCCGGGCTTTCCACGGTGAGTTTCCGCGACCTGGCCGGCGGCTCGGCCCTGGCCATGCTCCCCTGGAGCGTGTTTTACGCCCTGTTCGGGCGCGTCATCGCCCAGGGCAGCCCCCGCGAGGTGGGACTCATCGCCCTGCTCTTCGCCGCCATCTTCACCGGCGCCCTGTGGGCCAGGAAGGCGGCCCTGCGCCGGGCCGGCCCAGGGGCGCCCTGACCCGATGCCCGTACAAGAAGAAAGGCCGCCGAAGGGCGGCCTTTGATTTGAACGGGGAACATCGATCAGGAATGAAGATTCGGAAACTTGTTATCTCCGCCGCGGCGCTTCTTCTGACCGCGGTCGCTGTGGGCGCACAAACGAAAGC